>JAHEAK010000110.1 GCA_024642805.1 Kofleriaceae bacterium
GCGCCGCAGCACAAGGCTGGTTCTGAGCTGTCGACCGTCGACAACTGCAGCGCGTTGCAATACGAAAACGCGCGCATCGCCGAGGAGCCTCTAGTCGGCAAGGATGGCAAAGAACTCGAGCCCGGCTCTCCAGAGGCGCTAGCCGCTCTGGAGGCTCGCGACAAAGAGCACAAGTCCCACTATTCGGAACTGCCTCCTCCGCACACCAACATGTTCTTCTCGATCTATTTCGCGATGACCGGTCTGCACGGTATTCACGTTTTGGTCGGTATCGGCGTGTTCATCTGGCTGTTGGTGCGGGCCCTCAAAGGGCACTTCAGCGAGGCCTACTTCGGTCCTGTCGACTTTGCCGCACTCTACTGGCACATCGTCGATCTCATCTGGATCTATCTCTTCCCACTACTCTACTTGATTCACTGAGGAGCCACCGGTGTCAGATCACAACTCATCAGATCACAGCGAGCACGACTCGCACGGCCACGATGGCCATGGCCACGGCATCTCGCACATCGCGGATGCCAAGGTCTTGCTCGGTACCTTCGGCGCACTCATGGTGCTCACCGTCCTCACGGTGACCGCGACCAGCATCGACCTGGGACCAAACCTCAACCTGCTCATCGCTATGGTCATCGCGACCTTCAAGGCGGGCCTGGTCTGCCTCTTCTTCATGCACTTGCGCTATGACAAGGTCTTGCACACCGTCGCCTTCCTGGCCGCTCTGCTCTTCGCGCTGCTCTTCGTGAGTTTTGCGCTCATGGACAGCTCCAGCTATCAGCAAGACGTTATCTGGGTTGACGACACGGCTCCCTGAGCTACCGTAGCTCCATGAACCGGCGTGACACTGCGAGGCTGCTCTTCAGTCTCGCAGTTGTCGTTTCGGCCTGTGGCAGCGCTGCGCCGCACGCGACCATTCCAGCGCGGCTTGTGCCGAGCCCGCTGGTAGCGCCCAGCCAGGCTCCCGAGCAGGTCCTCAAGCTGCGTCTCTATGCCGGGGCAGACTTTCGAGCTCGTCTCCTCGATTGGGACAAAGAGGCCCACACCAACGTCGAAGAGGCCTCGCGGATCCTGCAAGCCACCACCGGCGTCGCTCTCGAGCTCGCCGAGGTCATCGAGTGGAAGCGATCGGGTGGCGCCATGGAGCAGACCTTGAGCAGTCTGCGCCTGCTCGATCCCGGCGCGGGGGTCGATCTGGTCATTGGCTTCATCGATGCGCCCGACACCCACAGCGACTCGCTCTCCGACCTGCGCGCCTACGATCTCCTTGGCCGGCACCTCTTGGTGCGGAGCTTCAACCGCCAGAGTGAACTTGCGGCCCTTGGCCAGAGCGCGCGCGAGCTCCCCGAGTCGACGCAAGATGAGCTCATCGCCACTCGTCGACAGCACAAGCAGGCGGTCGTACTGGCCAACACCATTGCGCATCTCTTGGGTGGTGTCGACGGCGAGGCCGAGTATGCCGACAGCGGGGTGTATCTGCCCGCGCAGTCGCAATTGAGTGCGGCGAGCGCAGCGATCGTGCGCAGAACCGTCGCCGCATATAAGAATAACTCGCAGGAAGAATGGCAGAAGCTCGGTGACGAGCTGCAGGCTGCCGCAGCCGATGCGGGGCTCATTGCTGCGGCACGTGCCAGAGGCAAGGCCCTGGGCTCGGCGGTCAAGGATCAGGTCGCGGCCGAAAGCATCTTGCGGCCGGTTGATCGCGACAAGCTGCAGGAGGCGCGCAACCTGCTCAAGAGTCGCAAGCCCATGGAGGCCTGGACTCGCATCGAAGCGCTCCTGGATCTCTACCCCGAGGCGCTCGAGCTAGCTGTGCCCGCCTGCCTGGCCGCCCAGATGCGAAGCGCCGACGACGCGATTCGTTACTGCCGCCATGCCACCGAGCTTGCTCCCGAGAGTGCGCCGGCCTGGATCGCCCTTGCTCTCAGTCTGCAACAGGGCAATGCCCCCGAGGTTCGCGAGACTCTGGATCGCGCCGCTGCCCTCTTGGACAAGGCGCAGCCCGCGCAAGAGCTCGACGCCGAGAGTTGGCCCTCGCTAGCCCGGGCCTACCAAAAGCTCTCGCTGCCACGTGCTGCCCAGCGCGCCGCCTCCCACAGCGGGCCGGCCACGGTGAGGCGTTGGGTCAGCGAATCGCAGCTGCGCTATGGCAGTAGCGTGGGCGTAACCGAAGCGCGCGAGGCTGCCTACCTCGAAGCCGTCAAGACCGGCCTCAAGTACGTCTATGCCTCCGACACGGCGCGAGCCAAGGCCAGCGCCAAAACCATCGCCAGCGACTTTCCCGAGAGCATTGGCGCCTCGCTCATCGCCTGTGAGATCGGCTTGCGAGCTCGTTCCTACAAGGAGGCCGCGGCGGCCTGCACGCAGGTCCTCGGGCGGCAGAGCGACAACTCCTGGGCGCACTACTTGCTCGGCCTCGTGCACGGGCGACAAGAGCAACACGCTGAAGCAATCGCATCCCTAGAGCGGGCCATCGAGATCGATCCTGATTTGAAAGCCGCCTACCAGACCCTTGCCGCCATCTACGGCAAGCTCCACGATAGCCGTCTTGTCGAGCTAAAACAGCGCTACAAGACCCTGTTTCAGGCGGAGCTTAAGTAAAACACCTATTTCAAGAGCTTGGCTGCCGCGTCGCGAACGGCCGGTGGATAGGCTGTTTGCTTGGGGACAAGTCGCAGCTCGCTCTTGGGAGTCGCGCGCAGTACGGTGACGATCATCTCGGTCTTGAGGCGATGATTGCGAAGCAGTGCACGGCGTACTTGCGCAGAGCTCAGCCACGCGCGATTGCCGACGATAATCTCTAAGAGCGGCAAGGGCAGAGCACCCATGCGTGCGATGCGCGCCACTTCGGGCGGGGTTATCTTGGTGTTGCGAAGCAGGTTCTCCCACACGGCTTTGCCGTAGATGCGCTCGAGGGCGACGCGCTCGCCCTGTTCACCAGAGCGAGCCAGTCGCTGCTGCTCGGCGCCGTTTAGGGAACGCAAACGCTCCTGGACATTGCGGGGCCCGCGAGAAGGCGAGTCCGGGTCGTGCGCATCGGCGCTCTGCTCCTCCTCCCGGTCCTCCTCCCGGTCCTCCTCCCGGTCCTCCGCCCGGTCCTCCGCCCGGTCCTCCGGAACCGTGCCCTCGTCCAGGTCCTCGGCGCTCTGCCAATGAGGCTCCTTGCCACGGACCTTGTCCTCACTATCGAAGCCAAGATCCAGGGGCTCGGTCGCGAGAGGCGCTGGCGCCTGGGTGGTACGGGATGCTCCGGGATCGAGTTGCGCGCGCGGCTGCACAGGCGCCTGGCGATCGAGTTGCGCGCGTGGCTGCCCAGGCTGCGTAGAGTGCAGCGCACCTTGCCCAGGTGCCCGTACCGAGCGGGGGGGAGCACTCGGGGTCGGGACCAGGGTCGCCGGTGCGCGCGGGCTCGGTGCGGGCGCGCGCTGGACGGGCAGAAGGCCGATCAAGCTATCGAGCAGGGTAGGGCTCACGAAGCCCGCCCGAGGCGGCGGGGCTAGCGGGTTGCGCGGCCGAATGATCTCGACCTCGATGCTTGGGCCCTGGGCCATGTCGCCATTCTATCATCGAATGATGAACTCAACCCTGCGGTTGGCTGCCCAGGCTTCTTCGCTGTGGCCGCGCACCCGTGGTTGTCCTTCGCCGTAGCCCTTTGGCAAAAGGCGCGTCGCGTCCACACCGTCGCTAATCAGGAAGCGAACCACCGATTCCGCGCGGCGCTGACTGAGGTCGAGGTTATAGGCATCGCTCCCGCGCTCGTCGGTATGTCCCTGCACTTCGATGAGGGCGATCTGCGGATTGGTGTCGATGGTCATGGCTACCGCGTGCAGAATCGCGAAGGAGTTTTCGAGAATGACATCCGAGTTGTACTGAAAGTTGATCTCCTTGAGGATGAGGATGCCGCCGGTGGTGCGGGTCACCGGACCGCGATCGGGGCACCCATCTTCGTCATCGACGGTGTTGTAGGTCTCCATGGTTTCCTCGGCGGTTTCGCCGTCGATGCGTGGGCACTGATCATCCGCGTCGAGGATGCGATCGTTGTCGTTGTCGTAGTCGGGACAGCCATCCGCATCCTCAAAGCCGTCAAGGTCCTCGGGATCGTCTGGGCACAGGTCGTCGATATCGAGGATGCCGTCGAGATCGTTGTCGGCATCCGGGCAGCCGTCCTTGTCCTCGAAGCCATCGAAGTCCTCCGGATCATCTGGGCAGCCATCGGCGCTATCGATGATGGTGTCGCCGTCGCGGTCCATGTCATCGCCCTCGGGGCAGCCGTCGTCGTCATCGACACCGTCGCGATCTTCTGGGGTCATCGGGCAGGCATCGTCGGGATCGAGGATCTGATCGCTATCGTTGTCGAGATCGGGGCAGCCGTCGGAGTCTTGAAAGTCGTCGTAGTCCTCTGGATTGTCGGGACAGGCATCGACGTCATCTTTGAGACCATCGCGATCGCGATCGCCGACCTTGGGCTCGAAGACGATGCCCAGATAGGCGCGCCAGTCGGGATTGCCAGCGCTATTGGGCAAGAGGCCGGCGCCGGCGCCCAGCTGCAGGTAGGAGCTAGAGGCCAGGTAGAGCTTGGCTCCGGCCAGCGCCTCGAGTGGTTGATAGTTGCTGGCCTGTGGTGCGTATTGCCCAAAGAGCTCGGTGATGAGCTCGACGCTCTGATCGA
Organism: Kofleriaceae bacterium; assembly: GCA_024642805.1. GTDB lineage: Bacteria > Myxococcota_A > Polyangia > Haliangiales > Haliangiaceae > NORP324. Next base: position 4,664 of record JAHEAK010000110.1, read on the forward strand.
CCACCGGGTAGGAGAGACCGACGCCGAAGGGCACGCTCAGGCCCGTGGCTACTCGCTGACCGGTCATGGGCCCGGCAATGCCGTTGATGACGGGTGGAGTGTCGTCTACGAATTCCGTCTCTCCGAGCGGCCAGCGCACGCCAATGTTAGCGGCTACGCCGATCGCGGCCAGCTCGCGATCGATCGCGACACGAAGGTGCGGCGTGCTGGCGCTACTGCCCAGCCAGCTCTCCGATTGCGAGGTGGTGGGTAGCTCGACGCCGGCGATGAGTGCAAGTCCGAGCGGTGAATGCGAGGTGTTGAGAACGCGCCACTTGAGCTGTACGTCGATGTTGCCAAGCCCTTGCCCGGAAAAAGAATACTTCTGATCGTCGTTTGGATTGGCAGGTGTGCCCAGGTTGTCATCCGGTCCGCGATCGCCACTGATGACTCGAAAGGGTATGGCCAGGGCCAGCTGCAAGTCCAAGCCAAGGGGGCGCACGCCCAAGGCCCCCACCAGGGTGGGCGTGAGCAGGTGCTGGACCTCATAGGTATTGCCATTGCCTTCAAGCTTGAGCAGGCCGGCCGCCCAGTTGGTGACTAGACCTAGCGAGCTCTCCATGTGTCCCAGGACCTGCGAGCGATCGAGAGTCACCAGACCCTTCGAATCCAGGGCTGGTCGAAAGTTTTGCAGGTCGATGTTGCCACCGCTGTCGGCGAGAGCGGCGCTTTGGGGCAGTGCCAGGAAGAGGGCGCACACGAGGAGTCGCCCTGCGATATTGCGTGCAGGCATAGGTTCTCCGATCGTCGACGCGAGGCCGACACAGTTGGGGGCTACGCGCGCGACGAGTTAGTCGGCGCTAGTGGTCTCTACGATGCGCGAGCAAAGACCCTTGAAGATGCCTTCAGGGTAGTTGCGAAGGTAGGTGTGGGCTGCGGCCCGGCAGGTCGAGCTGCGATTCGACTCGCAGCTGGCCCGTACGCGCAGCCAGAGCATGTCTTCGGCCTCGGCGCCGCGCGGAAAGCGTCGGGCATACTGATTGGCGGCGGTCACAGCCGCGTCGTTGTCGTGCAGCTTGAAGAAGAGCAGGTAGGCGCGGCTGTACATCGCGAAGGAGGCATCATCACCGGTCAGCTTGGCGGCCAGGGCCTCGAGCTGCTTGACGGCTGCCTTGGGATTTGTGGCAGACACCTCTTGCAGGTTGGCGATGGCGGGATCCTGGCTCTTCTTGAAGATCGGCGGCAGCGGCTTGGCGCTCTTGAGAATCTCGGAGAGCTTGACCGGGCCCATCGCTTTGAGCTGGGCGTCGGTCTTGGTGCTCGACGAGCCCTTGGTAACTCCTTGGCCAACTCCTGCGTCGTGGCGAGTTCCCTTGTTGTGCTTGCCAGCATCGTGATGCTCATCCTTGCCAGTCGCTTGCTTGTCGCTTGCGTCGAGTGCAGCTTGCTGCGCGCGTGTGGCTTGTCGTTCTTGCAAGAGCATCGCCAGCTCGCGATGGGCGTCGGGCGAACCCTGCCACTGTTGACCGGCCTTTAGGCGCACATCTTCGTGGCTGGTCTGCACAGCGACGATGCCGTGCTGTACTCGCACTTCGACGATCTCACTGCGCTCGACGTCGAAACCAGTACCGATGACGCTGACCCTCACGTCGCCGGAGACGACCTGGAAGGCAGGACGCTCGTTGCGGGGCGCGACCTCGCAGTGCACCGCACCGGCCTCCAGGTGCAAGAGGATGCGACCGTCAGTGAATCTCTCCACACCCAGCTGCGTATCGGCGCCCAGTCCAACCACGGCATCGCCGAGCACCAGCTGTGAGCTTTGGCCGGGGCCGGTCACCACCTTGGTGGTCTCGCCGACATTCGGAAATCTTCCTAGTAGCTCTACTTGCGAGCCGCGCAGATTGAGAACGATGGCCAGGACCACGCCGGCGACCGCCGCCAGCGCCACAGCGCCTTTCCAGATCCTGGTGCTCGAGGCGGAGGCAGCGGGCGGCATGCTGGCGAGCTGGGCCACGATGCCTCGCTCCAGCCGCGCCACGCGCAGCTCATCAAGCTCGGGGACTTCGATTTTTTCACTGAGCTTCATGTTGGTCTCCCTCCCCGGTCTCGGAGGATTGGCCTTCGTCGAGCAGTTCAGCCAGCACCGGATCGCTGGCGGCAATTTTCATGAGCGCACGGCGAGCACGCCAAATGCGCAGCTTGGTTGCCGAGACCGCCGAGCCGACGATGTCGGCGACTTCCGCCACACTGCGGCCGTCGATCTCGTGCAAGGCAAAGGCGATCCGCGATGCAGGTGGCAGCTGGGCCAGAGCCTCGTACAAACGCCGCACGCCTTCGCGCGAAGCCACCTGAGACCCGTGGCTCGGGCTGCTGGCACCGAGCTTCTCCGGCTCCTCGACGGGCGTGGGTGTGCTTTGCCGTTTGCGAATGTGGTGCAGGGCGACTCGCACCGTGATGCGGTCGATCCAGGTCGAGAGCTTGGATTCACCGCGAAAGTTGTGCAGGGAGCGAAAGACCTGGATGAAGGATTCCTGCATCAGATCATCCATCTCGCTGCTGGCGCCCAGGATGCGGAAGAGGGTCGCGTGCACGCGCTTTTGGTACAGGCGAAAGAGCTCGCGACTGGCCTCCTCCTGGCCTTGCCGGCAGCGGTCGACCAACAGGGTGTCGGTCACGAGGGTTGTCGGCGTTGCCACGGATAGATTGTGCCGCGCCGCTACCCTTCGGTTACACCCGCCTCCAGAAAAAGCGCCCAAACCCGCGCTCAGTCCGCAATTTCCGCCTGTTGTCGCCTGGCCGCCATGGGCTAGGATGCGCGCCGTGAGCACACAACACGACGCGAACGACGATTTTGCAGCCATGCTTGCCGAGTACGAGCCAGCGGCTCGCGGCACGGGACCCAAGCGCGGCCAGATGGTCAAGGGCCGGGTGGTTAGCATCAGCGCCGGCTCGGTCTTCCTGGATCTGGGCGGCAAGTCCGAAGGCGTGCTCGAGCGCGAGGAGCTGCTCGACAAGGACGGCGAGCTGAGCGTCAAGATCGGCGATTCGATCGAGGCCCGGGTGGTCGAGATGGATGGTCCCGCAGGTTGTGTGGTCTTGCGACGCGGCATTGCCAAGGGCGCTGACGCCAGCGAGGCCTTGCAAGGCGTCTACGACGCCGGCATCCCCGTCGAAGGCCTGGTCACCGCGCTCAACAAGGGCGGCCTCGAGGTCGAGGTGGCCGGCATGCGTGCCTTCTGTCCCATCTCGCAGATTGACGCTCGCTTCGTAGAAGACGCCAACCACTACGTCGGTCAGAAGTTCCAATTCAAGATCACTCGCCTGGAGCAAGGGCGCGGCAAGAACCCCAACATCGTGCTGTCCAGGCGAAAGCTCCTGGAAGAGGAGAACGCGGCCCAGGCGGCGGTTCTGCGCGAAACGCTGCGCGAGGGTCTGGTCGTCAAAGGCACGGTCACCACGCTCAAGGACTACGGTGTGTTCGTCGACATTGGCGGCATCGAGGGCATGCTGCACATCTCCGAGCTTGGCCATGGTCGTGTCGGTCACCCCAGTGAAGTTCTGAGTGTCGGCCAACAGATCGACGTCAAGGTGGTCAAGATCGAAGGAGCCGTCGGCAATCGCAAGGAGGAGCGCATCAGCCTGTCGATCAAGGCGCTGCACGACTCGCCCTGGGAGAATGTCGGCTCGATGTTCAAAGAGGGCCAGAAGGTGCGCGGCACCGTGGTTCGCTTGCAGCCCTTCGGAGCCTTCGTCGAGCTGGCCCCTGGCGTCGAGGGCCTGGTGCACATCTCCGAGCTCGGCGCTGGCCGTCGTCTCAACCACCCCCGTGAAGTGTTGGCCGAAGGTGCCGCCGTCGAGGTCACGATCTTGTCGATCGATCTGGCCCAGCAGCGCATCAGCCTGAGCATGAAGTCGCCCGAGGAGCTGCCCGATCAAGGCGCCGATCGCCAGGCTGTGCAGGAGGTCAACGCGGCCAACAACAAGGGCCTGGGCACCTTCGCCGACCTGCTCAAGGGCAAGTTCTAGCTCGTCACACCGCGTCCTGGTCTTCGGGATTGGCGGACACAGGAGAGACACTCCTATGATTTCAGTATCATAGGAAAGTGTTCTTGTCCGACAAAAACAGAACAAGTATTCTGGTTCTGTTATGGCCGATGGCGAGATCGAGCTGCAATGGGTGCACCCGCCCCTCCAGGAGCGCAGCCAACAGACCATGGAGCGTCTGCTCAGCGCCGCTGAGAGCCTGATCGCCGAGCTCGGTTTCGCGCACGCGACTGTGGCCGGCATCGCCAAGCGCGCTGACTCCTCGGTCGGCGCGTTCTACGCCCGCTTCAAGGACAAGGACGCGCTCTTGCGCTGCCTGCTCGAGCGCTTCGTGCAAGATTCGATCGCCACGATCCAAAGCTCGCTGCGGGTCGAGGTCTGGCAAGGGGCCTCCGTCGAGACCATCTGCCGAACGCTCATTGGCTTCATCATGAAGATGCTCGGCGAGCGCGAGCATCTCTTGCGGGCGATTGCTCAGCTCACCATCGAGGATCCCGCGCTCAGTGACTATCACAACATCATCACCAGCCACTGCGCCGAAGCGCTGCAGGTCCTGGTGCACGAGCGCGGTGAGGAGTTTGGCTGCGCGGAGCCAAGGCGCGCACTGCGAGTCGTGGTCTGGACCTGCTTGAGCCTGACCGAAGTCTCGGCCATGGGCGGAACCCAGAGCCCGGCCGGTTTGACGCGCGCCGAGTTCCAGACCGAGTTGTGCGCGATGATTCTCTCGCACTTGCAGATTAGAAAAGCTCTTAGCAGTCCATCCAGCAGTCCAACCGGTAGCCCAGGAGTTAACTCATGAGATCGTTTCTGCGCGGCAAAGACCAACTGGCCTATGACATGTTCGACATGGAGCGCTCGGCTATGGAAGCCAAGCGCTTCAACAAGTGCGAGAACATCTATCACCAGGGCCAGAAGCTGGCCTGGAACGGCAAAGAGATTCTCGACATGTTGGTCGCCGAGCACGGCAAACCGCAGCTCGACGTCGAAACCCGACACGCACTGCAGCGGGTCTTTGCCATCATCCTGTGGGGCGAGCTGGCGGCCTGGAAGATTTCCGCGCAGCTGGCCGACAGGCTCGAGCCCCTCGAAGCCAAGATGGCGGTGACCTCGCAGGTGCACGACGAGGCGCGCCACTTTTACGTCATGCACGACTACTTGAGTCTGCTCGGTGATGTACCCAAGACTCTCGACTACGCGCCTCGCAAGCTGCTCGACATGATCCTGCGCGCCGACAACCTGGCCTACAAGATCCTGGGCATGCAGCTGATGGTCGAGACCTTGGCGCTAACCATCTTCCAGACCATTCGCCTGGCCAAGCCCGAGCCGGTGCTGGCCGAGCTGATGAAATACTACGAGCGCGACGAAGCCAGGCATGTTGGCCTCGGCATGCAGTACTTACCCATGCTCATGAAGGACATGAGCAAGCTAGAGATTGCCCGCCTGTTCAGCTTTCAGACTCGCATCCTGGCCTTCAGCATGTGGGAAATGAAGGCCATCGAAAAAGACTTTCAGCACCTGGGCATCGATGCTCGCGAAGTCCTGGAGCGCGGTCGCGCCAAGCAGATGACCGTGATGAAGCAGACCTTCGAGAGCCTGGGCCTCGACGCTGAGCGCGGACCGGTCATCGCGCTGTTTAGCGTGGCCGGCGAGCTGCTCTTCCCCAGCGCCGAGACGCGCGGTGATCGTCAAGCGCAGTGGCGCGCCGCCTGGCGTGCCTTGCGCAACGAGGATCTGCCCGAGGTCAACGAGGCCGAGCTCGAGGTGCACGAGAAGCACGAGATCATCACCGCCAACACGCCGCGAGTGCGAGAGAAGCATCTGGCCAGCTAGCTCTGCGCGCGCGTTAGCGGAAGCTTTTACCGATGTGCACCGTCGGGAAGACCACGAGCGCACTCTCCTGGTACGCACGGCCGGCAATGCTGCGCTCGGAGGCACCGGCCGCATAGCCAACGCCGATCCAGGGCACGAGGTAGTAGCCCTCGGCGATCTCGAAGCGCCATCCCGCGCGCACACCGCCCTGCACGCGACGATCAGCGTCGATGCGCCTGCTCTCGCGATCGACGACCAGGGCATTGATGAGACCGAGCTCGATGCCGGCAAAGGCACCCGTGCGATTGCGGTGCCAGAAGACGTCGAGCTTGCTACCAAAGCCATGGAACGACACGTCAAAGCCCTGGTTGCCATGGATGCCCTCGGGCAGCTCGGCCGCGAAAGCGCCGAGGTCGAGTCGATAGCGAGTGCTAGCCAGGGCTAGGTGCAGGGAGTAGCCAGAGGCCAGGTAGGCGATGGGGTCGATTTCCACCTCGAGCGCTCGCTCGCTCGCTGGGCTCGTCACCAGATCTGCTGTGTTTCCGGCGACTGCCGAGGTACTGGTTGCAGTTAGCCAAATGCCTATAATCATAAACATCGTTCTCATGACAATCACTATGAGGCATTCTCTTGCGAATCAAAATAGCCATCATGGTATGCACGTAATGCAGAAATGAATATCGAAATGGATTGGACCCTGGCGCGC
>JAHEAK010000725.1 GCA_024642805.1 Kofleriaceae bacterium
TGACCTCAGGGGAAAGGTCAGCCGGCTTTTAAGAGGGGGGCGCTCAGCCTTCAGGCCGCTCTACACGGATTGGGGGGATGGAGTGGAGCAGCTTGTCGGCGAGCGTGTAAGTTGGGGTCGGGGTCCGTCTTGGTTGATTCCCTATAGAGCAACCGGCGTGCCATTTCGAATCTCGCTCCAAATCATTGAAATATTATAGACGGCCACCCACCCTGGCTCCCGGCTGTCTACTCCAGTAGCCACCGCCGTGGTGACAATTGAAACCCATGGCCACAGGAGTCGCCAGCTGGAACCAACTGCCGCGGGCGGACCGGACACCAGCCGGACGAGCACCGGACACCAGCCGGACAAGCACCGGACACCAGCCGGACGAGCCCGGACACCAGCCGGACGCTTGAGATATTCTGACCCGGCCCGGCCGCAACCCTCGGAATTCTGAGATCGGGTCGGCAACTCGCCCTTGAGTTACAAGCAGTTGGATAGCCAACGCTCCGGACTGGGCTTTGCTCTTCGACCGGCCGCACCCAGGCTTCACATCCAGGTCACAAAGGAAACACTATGTCAGCGCTTACCAAGAGTCTCCTCGCCCTCACCCTCACGACCAGCATGGCCGCCTCGCTTCACATGCAGGCGCCCCAAGAAGCCGAAGCATGCGGTTGCTTCGTTCCCCCAGACCCGAGCGTGCCCATCGTGCAGGCCGGCGAGCGCATCCTCTTCGCGCAAGAGAACGGCGTCGTCACCGCGCACATCCAGGTGCAGTACTCGGGACCTGCCGAGGAGTTTGGTTGGCTCTTGCCCATGCCTTCGATTCCGGAGATGGAGCTTGGCAGCGACGAGCTCTTCGCCCAGTTGATCGCCCAGACCCAACCCACTTATCGCCTCGATAAAGAGTATCGCGGCGACTGTCCTTTTGATCCCTTCCGCGGCCAAGGCGGCGGCTTCGGTTCGCCGAGCAACGACTCTGCTGGCGAGAGTCCTCCGGGCGGCGACGGCGGCAGTCCACTCGTTTTGCGCGACTCGGTCGGCCCTTACGACTTTGCGGTTTTGCGCGCCAATGACAAGCAGCCCATGCTCGACTGGCTCGATCAAAACGGCTTCTTCGTTCCATCTGGAACCGACGACGTCATCGATCCCTACATTCAACCCGACGGCTACTTCCTGGCCCTCAAGCTTCTCAAGGGCAACGACGTCGGCGATCTGCAGCCGGTGGTTCTGAAGTATCAGAGCGACCTGCCCATGATTCCCATCATCCTCACCAGCGTCGCCGCTGATCCCAACATGGGCGTGCAGGTTTGGGTTCTCGGTGATAGCCGCGCCATCCCTCGCAACTACCACCACACCAAGATCAACGATGCCGCGCTCGATTGGATCAACGCCGGCATCAATTACGTGGACGTCGTCACCGACGCCGTCGACGAGATCGATGGTCACCACAGCTTCGTCACCGAGTACGCGGGCACCAGTGGTGTCATGCTCGACATCCTCGACTACCAGGGCCGCTTCGGCAGCGCGGCGCAGCTGGCAGCCAACACGGATGCCGTCAGCTTCGTCAACTACCTCAATCAAAACGGCTACCCGCTCTTCACCAACAACTTTGGCCCCAACGGCTTTGTGCCCAGCTACCCCTCCCTGGTGCTGAGCATCCTGCAATCGCAGCTGCCCGTGCCCGCCAAACTCATCGAGGAAGGCATCACGGCCGCCGACTACTACTGGAACATCGCCTACTACCTGGGCGACTACCGCAATCAGTTCCCCGATAAATTCTTAGACCTGGATACCACCTTCTCTTCGGAGGAACTGGCCCAGCAACTCGACGAGCGCGTGGTCACTCCCACCCTCGCCGCCGGCGCCATCTTCCGGGCCCACCCATACCTCTCGCGCCTGTTCACGACCCTGAGCCCAAACGAGATGACCAAGGATCCCGTCTTTAGCTTCAACCCCGATCTTCCCGAGGTGAGCAACGTGCACTCGGGCAAAATCACCTACTACTGTCACCTCATTGCCGATCCAACGGTCGAGAACACGCCTGCCGTGCTCTACACCGAGCAGGGCTTCAAGCTGCGCTACGCCTCTGGAACCGGTGGCGTCGATGACGCCAACCCCTACGCCGACATCGGCATGCCGCAGAGCCAATACCAAGAAGTGTTGCGCGAAGAAGGTGCGCCAGAGGTCGTCATCGACAACACCGAGCTGATTCGTGCAGCCCTCTCGGATGCCAATGGCAGCAGCAGTGGTGGTTGCTCGGTCGCCGGCTCGGGCGCTGGCGCTAGCCTGTGGATGCTTGCCCTCGGTCTGCTCGCTCTGCGCCGCCGCAAGCAGGACTAGGCCCCAGGAACCAACCCCAGGAACCAACCCCAGGAACCAACCCCAGGAACCAACCCCAGGAACCAAGTCATGGTACGCGCCCTCTTCATAGGCTCCCTGCTTCTACTGGCATGTTCTAGCGAGAACATGCCGGTGGACCCAGAGCCCGTGCTCGATGCCCAGATGCAGATCGGTCTAGCGGCCGAAGGCAGCGAGGGCTTCGTGAGCGTCGAGAGCGGAAGTGACGCCACCCTCCAGCGCGGCGTACAGGGCGGCTTCCACGTCTGGACCGCGCCGCGTTTTCAAGGCGCGATGGGCACGGTCTATCTCGATCGCCAGGCACGTCGCGCCGATGACGATGTGCTGGTTCTGCGCGCATCGCGCCTGGTCATCGACATTCCTGAGGACGCCATGAATGACTGGTGGCTACCGGAGCAAGCAGTTCCGAGCTTCATGTGTCCCGCGCCACTCGGCGTGCAGGTCTTCGATACGCCCATCGAGTTCAACTTCGAACTGCGCAGCGAAGACGAAGAGCTTCTGGCCGTCGACAGCATCGTGCTCGTGCCTCGCTGCCCGGCCGACGCCGAAGAATTCTGTCACGAGATCTGCGGTGGCTAGACGCCGCACCACGATTTGAGCTGTTCCGCACCCTTCCTCAGCTGCTTCGCCCCCCAGCAGCTGTTCCGCCCCCCCA
>JAHEAK010000726.1:0-1528 GCA_024642805.1 Kofleriaceae bacterium
TCACATCCTTGAGCGCAGCCACACCGGTATCGGCGCGCGCGCCCAGGCCCTGCACGGTCAATATCGTCGCGCCTGGCGTCGAAGGCACTTTGTCGACCTCGAGCAGCACCGGCCGGCCAAGCATGGCCTGCCCAATCGACTCGACCGAAGCGCCCTGCCCGCTCAAGGTCGAAACCACCTTGCCGCGACGCATGACGGTGATGTCATCGGCAAGGGCAACCACTTCGTCGAGCTTGTGGGTGATCATCACGATGGATGCACCCTCCGCGACAAGCTCGCGCAAGACCGCAAAGAGCTGCTCCACTTCCAGAGGCGTCAACACGGCGGTCGGCTCGTCGAGAATGAGGATGTCGCAGCCCTGCCAGAGCACCTTGATGATTTCGACGCGCTGCTGTTGGCCGACGCTGAGGTCCTCGATGCGCGCGTCGGGGTCGACCTCGAGCCCGTATTTCCTGGACAGGGCACGCAACTCGGCGCGCGCTTGTTCGAGATTCAGAAGCGGGCCACGGGTCGGCTCGCGGCCGAGCACGACATTCTCGACGACGCTGAGAGGCTCGACGAGCATGAAGTGCTGATGCACCATGCCGAGTCCCTGCTCGATGGCTCGCATGGGATTGTGTTTGGCCAGCGCCTGCTCGCGGCCCTTGATGAGCATGCGGCCCTCATCGGCGCGAATCTGCCCGTAGCCGATCTTCATCAGCGTGGACTTGCCGGCACCGTTCTCGCCGACCAGCGCGTGAACGCTGCCCTTGCGAAGCTGGAAATCGACCTTGTCATTGGCAAGGGTGTTGCCAAAGCGTCGGCTCACACCGAAGAGAGAGAGTGCCAGCTCGCTCATTGGCTTGGCACCACGATCTCGCCACTGATGATCTGCTTGCGCAGGGCGTTGACGCGCTCGACGATGTCGGCGGGAATGCGATCGCGATTGTTATCGTCATAGACAAAATCGACACCCTCGAGCGCCAGGCCAAACTCGCGCACACCGCCCTGGAAGTGCCCCAGGAGCGTGTCGCGAACGGTTTCGAAGACGGCGACATCGACCTTCTTGACCATGCTGCTAAGAACGCAGCAAGGCATCTCGTCGAACTGATCACTGTCGACGCCGATGGCCCACTTGCCCTGAGCGCGGGCCGCATTGAAGACGCCCGTGCCGGTCTTGCCCGAGGCGTGGAAGATGATGTCGGCGCCGCGTCCATACTGAGCGAGGGCTAGCTCCTTGCCCGCAATTGGGTCGGAGAAGGCCTTGGGTTCGGTACCCGCGTAGGCGCTGAAGATTTTGCAAGCTGGGCACACCTGCAAGACGCCGGCGCGATACCCAGCTTCGAACTTGTGAATCAAGGGAATGTCCATACCGCCGACGAAGCCCACCGCATGGCTCTTTGAGCTGAGGCCGGCCAGCGCGCCGACCAGGAAGCTGCCCTCGTGTTCGCGAAAGCGCAGGCCGCTGAGATTGTCGGGAACCGCATCGCCTGGATTTGCAGAGTAATCGATGCATGCGAACTTGGTCTCGGGAAACTCTTCCGCCAGC
>JAHEAK010000726.1:1538-2983 GCA_024642805.1 Kofleriaceae bacterium
ACACCGATGACCAACTAGCTGCCCTGTTGGGCAAGCTCTCGGAGTGCGCTCTCGCGATCGCTGCCATCTCCGGGTTCGATGAAACGATAGCCGACGCCGAGCTCCCTGGCGGCTTTCAGCAGACCGCGGTGCGCGGCGTCGTTGAAGCTCTTGTCGCCCAGGCCGCCCACATCGAAGACCAGGCCCACGCACAGGTCTGCCGTGCACACATTATCGACCTTGCGACTGGCACCAGCGACGAGCAGCGCGAGATTGCAAGATAAGAGCGCCACGAGCACGTAGACCTTGCGTCGCATCACGCCGACTCCGCCCGAGCAAACACGTCTTAGAACCTGATGTCCACGTTGGCCGAGATGGGCGAGTTCTGCGGATCGATCGCAAAGAAGGTCGCACTGAGTAGGAAGTCGTACCAAAAGTGCAGCGCGGCTGGCCTGGCTAGCGAGTACCCAGAGTCCTTGTACAAATAGCCGAGGTAGCTACCAAGCAGAGTGATGACGGGCAGACCGTACATCAGGTATTCGCGCTGTTCCTGAGCATCTTCCAGCGCCAGTGCATTGGGAGCATGGGCTGCACCAAAGAGCAGCGACCCGCCTAGCCAACCCAGGCCTTCGCCGTAGCTGCGGGCAAGCTCACTCTGCACGACGCCGCGAAAGAGCATTTCCTCGGCAGGCGCCACGTGGCTAAAAAGGCCAGCAAAGGTGCCAAGGCCAACCGGATAGCCGATGGCTGGTGCCACGTCCTTGCCGAAGAGGTTGACGCGATCGCGCTGGGCGTCAGGAACGCCGCCCTCGAGAGCCAGCGACACGCCGACCCCCAGGGCCAGAGCACCGAAGAGCCCGCCCCAGACCTTGGGATCTTTCATCACTTGTAGATTGAAGGGCGCCGCGACCAGGTCGACCATCGAATCGGTGGGCGCGTACAATAGAGACTTGCTGCGATCGCGATCGATGAGCATGTCGGAGATGCCGAGTACCCACAAATCTTGGTAGGCCACCAACGGAAGCCCCACCGCAGGGTTGTTAGCGCCATCGGCGCTGTGGCGCGCGACAAGAACCGCGCTTGCGAGCTCGGAGGCGCCTAGCACTGCCAGCGTGCCGCCCTCGCCATCTTTGTTGTGACACAACTGGCCAAGCCCCATCAGCACAGGCAGGTAGGCCCAGGAACCACTGCACCGGCGATTGGCAATGCGCTCGCGGGAATCGGTCTCGCTCGCTGAAGCGGGCTCGACCTTGCTCATGCGTGCGACGGCAATGGGGCGACTGCACGAAGCCAAGAGCGAGAGCAAGACCAGCAAACGAATGCGCACGCCGCAGTGTAGCCAGCTTTGCCTGCGCTCGGGGCTGAGCGGCACCGACATCGACGCGACCAGGCGCGACCAGGCGCGACCAGGCGCGACCAGGCGCGACCAGGCGCGGCTAGACACGAAAAGGCGGGGCCCTGGTCGC
>JAHEAK010000727.1 GCA_024642805.1 Kofleriaceae bacterium
ATCAGCAAGGCACTGGTCGAACGTGTCGGCACCGAGGCCGCCGAGCAAGCCATCACCCAGCTCGACTTCCGCCAGTGGTACTACCATGAGGAAGGGCGTCTGTGGATCGAGCATGGCTGCCAGTACGACTCGGAGAACGCCTTCCAGTTCTACTTGCGCAAGGGCCTGGCGGAGCGCGGCGAGGCGGTTCACAAGTCGGAAGCCGACTATCCACTGGGCACCTTCTTTCAAAAGTACCTGTACAACCAGTTTGGCAACATCACCTTCCTGGTTCCCAACTCGCGTTCGCAGATTCGTTACTTCCGTTGGCTCTTGATCAACCGCCCACGACTCTTGGCCAAGGTCGGCACCGTCCACCTGCCCTTCTTCTGGCAAGTGCTGCGGCGAATCACCGCCGTCGGTGGCGGCACCTCCGAGCTGCGCGAGTGCCACAAGAGCGAGCTTGACCAGATGGTTGCCGAGGATCCACTCGGCGAAAAGATTCGCGATATCGAGTCGCTCAAGCGGGTCGAGCTCAACGCGGCCATCCTGGCCAAGCGCGCCGTCGTGCGGGTTGGCAAGGTGCTGGCCTTCATCCTACTCGGCGCGGTCCTGACCACGGGTCTGTGGACCTTGGGTGCCCAATCGATAGGCTCGGCCAGTTTGAACGTTGGCTTCAAGGCGCTGCTCTTCCTCGGCCTCAACTTCAGCTTCCTCATGATCAGCCTGGTCATGATGATCTACTTCCTCTTGCGTCCCTCTGGTCTTGGTCACGACCCCTGGCTTGCGCACAGTGCCAACAAGATCGCGGGGCTCCTCGACGTGCCTATCGTCAGTTTTGGCCACACCCACGACGAGGACGTCACCGCCCTCTCGCTCAACAATGGCGCCTGGTACTACAACACGGGCACCTGGATCGCGGTCTTCACCTCCGACTCGCTCTTGCCCCGCGAGCGCGTGCAGTACACCTTCTTGCGTGTGGTCGGCAAGAAGGGCCAGCTTATGCACTGGAGCCCAGGTCGCGCCGAAGCCATGCCTGTGGTCCTCATCGACGGCGAAGCGGAGCCGCGCAAGCGAGGCACGGCTATTTGAGCCCTCGTCGACGACTCGCGCTCGTCGCTTCTTCGTCGCTCTCGCTGAAAGGGACCTTTGCGCGCTGGCCTGCGCATGCCTGGCTCGTGCTCGCCCTCCTGAGCTGTCACGGTGTGGCGCCGACTGGTTCGGGCGCGAGCTCGACGTCCGCGCGCGACTCGTCGACGTCAATACGTGGTCCAGGAGAGCTAGCTGCACGGGATCCTGGCCTGGCTCCTGCCCTGGATTCTGGCCGGGAGTCTGCACGGGCTCCTGCCCTGGATCCGGGGGCTGCCATCGACGAGGCTGCCGCCTACTTGCTGCGCCACCTCGACGCCGAGGGCCGCTTCGATTACTTGCGGCGCTCGTCGGCACCCGAGCGCAAGTACAACCTTCTGCGCCACGCGGGCGCCATCTACGCGCTCGCGCAATATCATCGTAGCAAGCCCTCGCCACAGCTCGAGGCCGGCATCGCGCGCGCGGTTCGCTATCTCAAGAAGCGCTATCTGCGCGCCCCCTCGGATCATAGCGAGCTCTTGGCGCTCTTCTCCGATCCGAAGGAGGAAGGCGGCAAGCCGGGCTCGGCCAAGCTCGGCGGCGCTGGCCTTGGACTCATCGCCCTGTGCTACGCGCGCAAGATCGATCCGAGGCTCGTAAGCCTCGACGAGCTGCGCAGGCTGGCCCGCTTCATCGAGTTCATGCAAAAACCCGACGGCGCCTTTCACTCCAAATACCGAGACGGCCACGGCTTCGATAGCGAGTTTGAGTCGCTCTACTATCCTGGCGAGGCCATGTTGGGGCTGACCCTGCTCTTTGAGATCGATCCCAATCCGCACTGGCTCGACATCGCTGTGCGCGCCGCGGCGCAGCTGGTTGCCTCGAGACCGGAGCGCACGCGCAAGCGCTGGCCGGCTGACCACTGGATGATGCTGGCGAGTGCAGAGCTCTTGCCGCTTCTTGAGCGCGCAAACAGCAAGGCCATCAGCCAGGCCGACTTCGCCGATCACATCGAGGCACTTGGCGAGCTCATCATGGCCTCGCAGCTGAGCGAAGACGAGATTGGCCCGGGCAGCGCGGGCGCCTTTGGCAATGCGGCGCGCTCGACGCCCACCGCCACTCGCCTCGAAGGTCTGCTTGCGCTGCTACAAAATCAGGGAGCGGAGCGCAGCACGCACCTCGAGTCGGCGATCCGCGCAGGTCTGGTTTTTTTGCAGCGCTGCCAGGTGCGCGACGAATCCGAGGAACGAGGCGGCATGCCGCGCAGCTGCCTGGCCCAAGATCCTCGCGACGGGGAAGTGCGCATCGACTACGTGCAGCACTACCTCAGTGCCATGCTACGCGCCCGCGACTTGGGATTGTTCGTAGAAGCCGAGGGCCCTGGAAGAGGCAGGGCCGCAGCCGCCGTGCCTAACGAGTCCTCGCCGATTGAGGACTGAGATCTTCGCTTGGTCTGTGCGTGTGCCAGCGTGGTTGCCAGCTGCGCATTTGCGCTGACCGCTGACCCATGCCAGCCCAGCCGCCGCCAATAGAAGCAGCTCTTGTTGGTGCTAGGCGTTAAGGCGCTTGCAGATGAGATCGGTGAAGGAGTCCGTGCTCTCCTTGCCACCCAGATCGGCGGTGGTGGTGCCGGCGCGAATCGTGTCGAGAGTGGCGTCGATCAAACGGCTGGCGTGCTCGGCCTCGCCCAGGTAGCTGAGCATCATGGCACCACTTAAGATGGTGGCCGCGGGATTGGCTTTGCCGGTGCCGACGATGTCAGGAGCGCTGCCGTGACAGGCCTCGAAGTAGGCACCGCTGTCGCCGATAGCGGCGCTCGGCACCATGGGCATGCCGCCCATGACTTCGCTGGCAACGTCGGAGAGCACGTCGCCGAAGAGATTCGAGGTGACGACCACATCGTACTTGTGCGGCTCGGCGACCATGCG
>JAHEAK010000728.1 GCA_024642805.1 Kofleriaceae bacterium
CGCTTTGGCTACCGCTTTGGGCCACGCCTGAAGACCGCCAATGCCAAGAGCGATGCCCTGCTGGTGCGCCTTGGCATCTGTGTCGCTCTAGCCATCAACACCATGCTGCTCTCGGTGGCGCTCTACCTCGGGCTCGATGATGGCCGTCTCTACGACTTCGTTCGCAACCTCAGCTACGGGCTGACCACCGCCACCGTCCTCATCGGCGGCCCGGTCTTCTTCCGATCGGCATGGGCCGGCTTGCGACAAGGCGTGCTGCACCTCGACGTCCCCATCTCCTTGGGCATCGTCCTGGCCTACACCGGATCGAGCTGGGCCTTCTGGTCCGGTAGCGATCGCGCCCTCTATCTCGATAGCGTAAGCGTCTTCGTCGCCCTCATGTTGGTCGGCCGCTATTTGCAAGAGCGCGTGCTCATCGCCAATCGCATGCGTCTACTGGCCAGCGATGGCACGGCGGGTCTTCGCTCGCGACGCATGGTCGATGGCCGCATCGACATCATCAAGAGTCGCGATGTGCGCGCAGGCGATCGACTCTCGATCGCGCCTGGCGATCTGATTCCCGTCGACGCCCGCTTAGAGTCGGGGGAAGCCAGCATTTCCCTGGAGTGGATCCGCGGCGAGAGCCGACAGACCCGCGCATCACAGGGCGCGCGCCTGCCAGCGGGCGCCTTCAACGTCGGCCGCCAGGCGGTGCAGGTCGAGTGCCTCAGCGATTTCTCGGCCTCGCCGCTGCAGGCTCTGCTCGAGGGCCAGGCCTGTGCAAGCAGTGCCGAGTGCGGTGCGAAGAGTTCGGGCCTGGCGCAGATCATCACCCGCTTTTACGTTGTCGGCGTGCTCGCCGCTGCCGCCATCGGCTGTGCCGCCTGGCTCGTGCACAGCGGCTCGGTGGCACGCGCGCTGGAAGTGGCCACCGCGGTTCTTGTCGTCACCTGCCCGTGCGCCTTTGGCATCGCGGCTCCCCTGGCCCACGAGCTCGTACTCACCCAGCTTCGACGCCGCGGCCTGTACCTTCGCTCCGCCGATTTCCTGGTCAGAGCGCAAGAGATCAAGACCATCGTCTTCGACAAGACCGGAACTCTGACCACTGGTCTTTTGCAAGTCGCCAACCCCGTCGCCATCGCTGCACTCTCTGCCGACGAGCGGGAGCTGCTCTTCGCGCTTGCCAGCCAGAGTTCCCATCCCAGCAGCATGGCCATCTGTCGAGCCATGCCAGACCAGGCCTTGGTCGAGGACATCGCCGGCCCCGTGGAAGAAGTGGTCGGCATGGGCATGCGCTGCCAGCGTGAGGGCATCGAATACCGCCTTGGCCGCGCCACCTGGGCGTGCCAGGACTCGAGCGTATCGGCCTCGGAAGCGCCGGCCACCGTCTTTTCCCGGCAGGGCGTGCCGCTGGCCGAGCTGCGCCTCACCGAGGAACTGCGCAGCGATGCCGTCGAGGTCCTGCAAGAGCTGCGCAGCGACGGCTACGAACTGTTCTTACTCAGCGGCGATAGCGAGGACCGCGTACTCGAGTTGGCCGCGGCCCTCGACCTGCCCCCCTCGCATGCCATCGGCGCGTGCAGTCCCGAAGACAAGCGCGACTGGCTGGCCGAGCGCGATCACGCCGACCTGCTCTTTCTCGGCGATGGCATCAATGACAGCCTAGCCGCCCAGCAGGCAAGCTTTTCGGGAACCCCCGCTCTGGATCGCCCCTTCATGGCCTCGAGCTGCGATTTCTATCTGGGCACTGAGACTCTCTCGCCGGTGTTCGTCGCTCTGCGCGCGGCCCGACGTCTATCCGCCGTCATCCGTCGCAACTTCTTCATTGCTCTTGGCTACAACGCCCTGGCCATCGGCCTGGCCTGGGCAGGTCTGATGCAACCGTGGCTGGCCGCCCTGCTCATGCCCGCAAGCTCCATCTTGTTGGTGCTTGCTACCACTCATGCCCTCTCGGCCAGAAAGCTCGTATGGACGTCCTAATTCTTCTGCTCTTCGTGAGCATGGTGCTCGCCGCTTGTGGCGTGGCCTTCTTCGTCTGGAATCTTCGTGAGCATGCCCATGAACATTCCGCACGCCTCTCCCTTCTTCCCCTTGAAAACGACAAGGACTGATTCCGTATGAGTAGCTCTGAAACCCAGACCATCGTCTACAACGACAAGATCACCCGACAGTTCATCGCCGCCTCCGTGGTCTTTGGCATCGTCGGCATGCTGGTCGGCGTCATCATCGCCCTGCAGCTGGCCTTCTGGCAGGCAAACGTCACTGAGTACTTCAGCTTTGGTCGCCTGCGCCCTCTGCACACCAACGCGGTCATCTTCGCCTTCGTCGGCAACATGATCTTCGCGGGCATGTATTACTCCAGTCAGCGCCTGCTGAAGGTGCGTCTGCCGAGTGACACCCTCGGTGCCATTCACTTCTGGGGTTGGCAGCTCATCATCGTCGCGGCCGCTATCACGCTGCCGCTCGGTATCACCCAGGGCAAGGAGTACGCCGAGCTCGAGTGGCCCATCGATCTGGCCATCGCCGCCGTCTGGCTGGTCTTCGCCTTCAACTTCTTCTGGATGCTCAAGAAGCGCAATGAGAGACAGCTCTACGTGGCGCTCTGGTTCTACATCGCCTCTATCGTCACCGTGACCGTCCTGCACGTGGTCAATAGCATGGCCATCCCCGCCGGTCTGTTTAAGAGTTATTCCGTGTTCTCCGGAGTGCAAGACGCACTGGTGCAGTGGTGGTACGGGCACAACGCGGTGGCCTTCTTCCTGACCACGCCGGTGCTGGGCATCATGTACTACTTCGTGCCAAAGGCCGCCGATCGGCCCGTGTTCTCCTACCGGCTCTCCATCATTCACTTTTGGGCACTGGTCTTCCTGTACATCTGGGCCGGCCCGCACCACCTGCTCAACACGGCGTTGCCCGACTGGGCGCAGACCCTCGGCATGATCTTCAGTCTCATGCTGTGGGCGCCGAGCTGGGGCGGCATGCTCAAT
>JAHEAK010000729.1 GCA_024642805.1 Kofleriaceae bacterium
ACCTCGGGCATGCTCGAGATTGCGCAGGCCTTCGCTGGCTCCGCGCAGCGCCCACGCCGCAGCATGCTCTTTATGGGCTTCTCCGGCGAAGAGAAGGGCCTGCTCGGATCCAAGGCACTGGTCAAGCAGGGCGATCTGGATACCAGCAAGGTCGCCTTCATGCTCAACCTCGACATGATCGGTCGCAACAGCGAGGAGCCCGTCGAATTCGTCGGTGCCGAGTATGCTAGCGGGGTTCGCGACATGGCCGAGGGCGCCAGCGCAAAGCTCGGCCTCGACATCGAGTTTGAGGAGCCCGCCCAGAAGAAGCCTGTGTCGGCCAAGCGCTTCGTCTTTGGCCCCTACTCGGCCGCCTCCGATCACGACTCTTTCTTTCAAAAAGAAGTGCCGATGGCCTTCTTCTTTACCGGATTGCACAAGGACTACCACCAGCTCTCCGACCACGCCGACAAGCTCGACTATGCGCGCATGCAACTCATCGCTCGCTTTGGCTACGCGCTCACTCGCGAAATCGCCAATACTGAATCGGCGCCTATCTTCATCCACAAGCTCGACTGGCTCGGTGCCAGCGTGCAGACCATCGGAGGTGCATCGACGGTAACGGCGCTCGAGCCCGACTCGCGCGCAAGCAAAGCGGGCCTTACCCTCGGCGACACCATTGCCAGGATTGGCGAGAGCGTCTTGCAGAAGGGCTCCGCCAAGGACGCCGAGGGGGAGATGCGCTCAGGAGGATATCTTCTCGATCACCTCGCGCCCGGCACCGAGACTGCCTTGCAAGTGCAGCGTGGTGGCAAAACTCTTGATGTGAGCGTCACCCGCTCCAAGCGCGGCTACCTTGGCATCTATCCCGGAAGCCTCAGCGAGGAAGATCGCCAGAAGTACGGCCTCGACAGCAGCGAGGGCGTGCTCATCGCCAGCACCGGTCCAGAGGCACCCGCCTACAAATCAGGCCTGCGCGAGGGTGACATCATCACCAAGCTGCGCGGTTACAGCGTCAACAACGGCTCGCTCATGAGCATCCTCTCGCGCATTGGCGCGGGCGAGACCATCACCGTGCAAGTGATTCGCGAGGGCAAGCGCATCGACATGCCGCTCACCCTGGGCGAGCCACCGAGCTTCTAGATCGCTGGCATTGGCACGAAACGAAGGAAGCCACCGAAGGACGGACCATGGGACTGAAAGCTCGACCTGCTGCACCGCGATCGACGAAAGCCCGATCGATGGAGCGATCGACGGAAGCGCCATCGACGGAAACGCTGCCACCGGAACCCCTGCCGACGGAAGCCCTGCCAACGGAACCGAAGAAGCATCGGATCTTCACGACCTCGTTCGCGAGCGTGTATCCGCTCTACGTGCAGAAGGCCGCGAACAAGGGCAGGACGCAGGCCGAGGTCGATGAGCTCATCGCGTGGCTGACCGGGTACGACGCGAAGGACTTGCAACGCGTGCTCGACGCCAAGCTCGACTTCGAGAGCTTCTTCGCGCAAGCACCGCAGATGAATGCCAAGGTCGGGCTGATTACCGGCGTCGTGTGCGGCCTGCGCGTGGAAGAGGTCGCCGATCCGCTCATGCGCAAGATCCGCTATCTCGACAAGCTTGTCGACGAGCTCGCCAAGGGCAAAAAGATGCAAAGCATCCTGCGCTCGTAACGGCCAGGGCGCGCCGGCAAGAAGCGCAGCACGGAGCTGCGCTGTACTTGCGGTGAACCATGCGCGGTCGCGGGTTAGTCAACCACGATGACGCCGCAGGGGAAGACGGCCGAGATATGGTGCAGGTTGCCGTCCTGGATGCTGTCGCAGGCCGGGCCTAGGACTTCGAAGGTCTTGCCGTCGATCATCGTCCAGTCGGTACCAAAATCGAGCGGCGTGCCGTCGAGCGACACTAGACCTTGAGCTGCCTTGGCCACGTCGACTTCGCCATTGATCGTGAAGAGACAACCGGCGACGGTGCCAACGATGTTTCCAAAGGCGGAGACCAACTCCGCGGGGCTATTGGCGACGAAGTACTGTGCGTTCTCAGTACCACCAACAGGCAGCCCTGCCCCGGCGTTGGCCATGTCTTGCAAGTGCGGCGCGCCCACGTCATTGCCAACGCTGACGATGTAGACCCGAATGCCTGCGTCGAAAGCTCGCTCGGCGGCGGCAATCGCCAGGTTGCGGGCCGCTTCGGCGCCTTGTGGGGTATCAGCGGCCGGATCTGCACAGGTGTCGGGAAGTCCATCGGTGCCGAGCACGATGATCTTGCGCCCCGGCTCGGTGCTGGCAGCCAAGACGTCAATCACCGCGTTCAGAGATTCACCAGTTGGCGTCTCTCGCTTGGGGGCGGAAGGACCATAGATCGCGTCAATGGCGGCGTAGTTGTCGAGCGCCGGTGCAACGCTCTCTAGGTTGGGACAGGTGCCGCCCGCGCTTGCGGCACCGCTGTACAGGGTGAGTCCAAAGTTGATGGTCGACTGCAGCGAGTTCACGACACCGGAGGCGTCCATGATCGAGTTGTAGACGGCGCTCCATCGATCGGTGCCACCAAAGGGCTGGCTCATGCTGCCCGATTGATCGATGAGGAGCTGCACGGTCGGCGTCAAGCCATCGACCACCGCGTTGATGTCGCCGCAGGTGCCGTCGTCGGGGAAGGGATTGTCTGGGAAAGGACTCGGGGGTGGATTGGCAGGATCGAGATCGCCGTTGCCGCCATTGTCGCCGGCCGCATTGTCGGGGTTGCCGCAGGCGGGAAGGCTGAGGAGGGCTAGCAGAAAGGGAATGGTCCGCGTGGTCGGTCGCATGCCGGCCGGGCACGCAACTTATGTGCCTAGAATTAGCGGATTAGGACCTTGCTAAGTGCCTGTATCTACATTCGCGTCTTTGAGGAGACTGGGGCCCTCGGCCTAGGCTGGCTGGTGGCGAGGCCATGCAAGCCCCAGCGAGGTGCGAGGTGCATGGATACCAGGGTGTCCGGTGTTGGTTGTTT
>JAHEAK010000111.1 GCA_024642805.1 Kofleriaceae bacterium
CGAGCGTTCCACCATGAACGTTGGTCGTCAGTACACGGGCTATCTCATCAGCTACCCGGTGGTGGGAAGGGGCATGGTCATCTTTCGAGATCCGCATGGACATCGGATGATCACGACGCCCGTCAAGCGAGTCCTCGGCGAGCCGGAAGGCCACATGCTCTACGTTGAGACTGAAAACAGCGTCTATCGCATCGAGATTCACGGAGAGCCACTCTTTCCGATGAGTCGCCCGAACGAAGACGAAGTCGCTTCCTGAATCTTTTGTTCGTCGCGATGTCATCCAGGCGCCCGTAGTCTCGGCCCAGGACTCGATCCGCAGCGTCGCTGGCTTTATAGTGGCGGCAATGCGGCTTCACACCGATGGATCCAACGTCGTCCTGCTCACGCCCTCCGTTCGTCTCATCTGGCGCAAATCCGGGCGCCACACGCAGGAGGAACTTCCGGCCAACGCAGAGGTCAGCGATTACGACCGCAGTGGGCTTTTGTGTCTGACCCCTCGCACCCAGCAAGACTTTAGCGCTCGCCTCGCCGCCGCCGGCGCGATCGCCGCTGACGCCATCAACGAAGAAGAAGTGGCAGCGATCATCATCGGCGAGGACGGTGCCTTCCTGGTTCGCGGTCCCGTCAACATGGAAGGCGATTGGCCCAGCGTCATCGACGTCGGCGCCGTCGAACCCAGCCGCATCTCCTGGCCGGCCGGCCTCATCTGGAAGAAGGGCGACAAGTCCATGTACGACATGGCCAAGGAGCACGGCAATGGCATTCCCGACACCATCGTGCCCACCCTGGCCTGCAACGCCTTCGGCACGGCTGTGGCCTCGTGCGGCAGTGGCACCATTTTAGTCGTGCGCCCCGAGAGCCGACTGCCCGATTTCGCGTTCCAGATTCCAAGCCAGGAAGAAGCATCGATTCACGCGCTGGCCACCAAAGAAGGCGTGCTGGTAACGGTCATCGTCGACGGGCAGGACTCGGCTTACCTGCACGTTTCAGAAGAGGGCAAGATTCTCGGTCATCGCGCCGCCCAGAGCGCCGCGCCCGCCCTGGTCTTGGAACGGGGCTTCTTGATCTACGACGACGAGAGCTCTTCGCTGGAGCTTGTCGACAACAAGCTCAAAACCCTAACCACGCTCGCCTGCCCCTTCAGCGTGATTGAGACAGCATCCGCCCACGACGGCGCTAGCTTTGTGGTCTGCGATGCCGAGCAATTGCTGCGAGCGCACGTCGATGCCAAGGGCAAGCTCGTGATCGTCGAGAACATCGAGTACGGCAAGACGGCCGGCAAGAAGAGTGCAGGTGAACAGGCCGCCATCGACGCCAACTGGGATCCAGAAAAGGTCCACGGCAAGGCCGCCGTTGGCTTTGCCGCCGGCATCAGCCCGGTCCCGTGGACAGCCAGCGCTGGCAAGGACTTCGAGCTGGTCATGCAAGCGCGCAGCGCTGGTGGTCGTGGCAAAGGCATCGCCATCGCCATCGGCGGCGATGCCATCAAGAACTGCGAGTTCGCCGCGGTCGAAATCGATGGCGCCCGCGCCGAGCTGACCAAGGACGCCAAGGGCGTGTACAGCGCGGAGTTCCCCAACATCGACCTGGTGGAAGGCCTGGCCATTCCCCTCAGCCCCAAGCCAAAGAACGACGCCCAGAAGCACGCGGCGGCCCTCTACCTGGCGGAGACCCACCTCGAGCTGAAAGTCTTTGGCACCGCAAAGAAAGCAGGGGCCGATCTGATGAGCGTGACCATTTCCGCATTGAAATCAGATAGTCCGCCACTCAAATGGATGCGCCCACTCACGATCTCCTAGCAATCGAAGTGACCTCATTTTACTCGTTGCGTATTTTGGGTATTCCAGTATACACTAATAACAATGGCAGTTACGCCAGTCCCTCTTGCTACTGGAGTCTGCGCTGACCGCCGAATCACTTTCTTCCGCCCATGAGACAAGGCCCGGATCCTTGCTCGAGACCGTCAATCTCGAGCTGCGCACCCCGGCTCACCTGGACCTCATCATTGAGCCTCTCACCACCGAAATCGCGCGGCTCGTAGGCGCGTCATCGGTCATTCTGCACTTGATCGACGGCGCCCGTCAGGAGCTCTTTGCGCGGGTGCAACACCTGCCAGGAGTCTCGGAGATTCGTTGCCCGATCGGCCAAGGTGTCGCCGGCACTGTGGCCCAGGAGGCCGCCGCTCTGGCCAGCCATCGCGTTCCCGACGGCGCGCGTCACCGCTTGGCGGGCAAGCAGGGTTGGATGGCGGTTCCGGTCTTCGCTTCGCCCAACCACGCTCGCGAAGGATCGGTGGTCGGCGTGCTCGAGGCTCGTTGCTCCGAGCAACACTTTGCCGACGAGGATCTGAACCGACTGGCATCCTTGGCAGTCTTGGTCAGTGAGGCGCTGGCCGACACCCAGCTCGACGACAGTCAGGCGGCACCGACTCGCTTCAACCAGATCATCGGGCAGTCACTGCCCATGAAGGAGCTCTATCAAGCGATGGAGCGTGCGGCCCGCGTGCAGACCTCCAGTCTCTTGGTTGGCGAAGCAGGTACGGGAAAGGCGCTGCTGGCGCGTTCGATTCATGCCAGTAGCGAGCAGCGACGCGGTCCGTGGATCAGTCTGTGTTCTGCCACGCTGCCCACCTCGCTTCTCGAGCATTCACTCTTTACCAAGAAGACGGGCGCGATTGCGCAGGCACGCGGCGGCACCCTCTTCATTGGTCACATCACCCGACTCTCGAGTGACTCGCAGGCGCGCCTGGCTGCCTGTCTCTTCAGCGGCAGCCTCGACGACACGCGCCTCTTGGCAAGCACCCGAGTACCTCTCGAGCAGGAAGTCGCTGCCGGTCGCTTTCACCCTGCTCTCGCCAAAGAGTTCCGCGACAACACCATCTTCGTACCGAGCTTGCGCGAGCGAGGCGCCGACGATTTGTCGAGACTCGTAATGCACTGGATGCGATCCTCCGCCAATAGCTGGGGTCGGCCGGTGCGCGGCATCGAGGCCAGCGCCATTGAGCACCTGTGTTCACAGAACTGGTCCGGCGGGTTGCGCGAGCTTCAGCTGGTGGTCGAGCGGGCCGTGCAGTGTTGTTCCAATAGCGCACTGGCACTCGAGGACATCACACAGGTTCCTGCCGAGGAGAAGTTGGACAAGGAGTCGGCGCTGATCCCATCAGGCCTGTCACTGGCGGAGGCGGAAAAAAGCTACATCCTGCGCACCCTGGTCGAGCACAGGCAAAATCGCACGAGAGCGGCCATGGCCCTCGGGATTGGCCGAAACACCCTGGTTCGCAAGCTTCGCGAATACAAGAACGCGTAGACTGGCATTCCCTGGCTCCTGCGATCCGGCGGGCGCTGAGGGGCCCGGCTGCTGTGTTAATCTCCGCCGGCATTGACCGCCATTCTAGATAGACGCCTCATCCTCGTGGTTGGAAAGGGCGGCGTGGGCCGAAGCACGGTGGCCGCAGCGATTGCCTCCGCCACAGCGGCCAAGGGTCGCCGCACCCTGCTCTACGAAGCCAATGCCAGCGATCGATTTGGTGAGTTCTTCGGGCACAAACCTGTCGGCACTAGCATCACCAAGCTGCGCGAGAATCTCTTTGCCGTCAACACCACGCCGGCTGCCGCACTCGAAGAGTACGGACTGATGGTTCTGCGCTTTCGCAGCATCTACAAACTCGTCTTCGAGAACCGCATCACCGAAGCCTTCATCAAAGCCATCCCCGGTGTCGAAGATTACGCCCTGCTTGGCAAGGCCTGGTTTCATACCAAGGAGCGCAAAGGCGACAAAGCCGTTTGGGACACGGTCGTGTTCGACATGGCCGCCAGTGGCCACAGCTTGTCGATGCTGCGCATACCCTGGGCGATCACGCAGACCGTACCCGACGGTCCTCTCACTCGCGACGCCAAGGAGATTCAGCGACTGCTCTGCGATCCTGAGCGAACCGCCGTCGTCATGGTTACCATGGCCGAGGACATGCCCAGCAACGAAGCCATCGATCTGTCCAAGCAGATGCACGACCACCTTGGCTTGTCGACAAGTCAGCTCATCGTCAATCAGCTCTACGAAGACCGCTTTCCAGAGGGCTCGCCGCAGGATCAAATCCTGAGCGCGCTGGATGCATCTGCTGCGGAGCTCGGCCCGGCCCTCCATGCCGTTCGTGCTCATGCCCTGCAGTATCGTTCGCGGCGCAAGCTCAACGAGACCTACCTGGCGCGTCTGGCCAAGACTCTGCGTACCCCGCAGGTACACCTGCCACGCATCTTCGCGGCGAAGCTGGGCGGTGGTGACATCGATCGCTTGGCAAAGACCCTCCATAGCGAAATGTGCTGAGCCCTCGGGTTGTTCCAAGCCAGCAAAAGTGGCTTCGACAGAAAGGCATTGTTAGGCTCGCAGGGTGCCAACGCGACGATTGTCCTGCATCGCCCTCGTAGTCTCCATTTGCCTCGCGGCCTGTAGCCACGTTTCCACGGTGCGCTTGCAGCCCGACACAGTCGAAGTCGGACCTGGCCTGCGTCCCATCGCAGGACTGCAGTCCAACGCGATCTCGTTGTACTTGCTCTTCATCCCGATCCCAGGCGTCGACCTCGACAAGGTCGTCAACCAAATGCTCATCGTGGCCGCCAAGACCATCGGCGCCGACAAGGTCGCCAATCTTCGCTTCGACATCGATCCCGATGGTGGCATCTGGGCCCTGCGCAAGTTGGCCTTCTACCGATCCGCGCAGGCTTCCGGTATCGCGGTGCAAGTCACAGCCCCCGAGAGCGATCCCAACGCCGATCAGGGACCAGAGCCTGTGGGTGGAGAGGCTACAAACGGCACGCCCTACCCTGCTAGTGCTGCAGCGCCTGGCGCCATGAACTGATCCACATCGCAGCGAGGCCCGCGAGCGGCTGGTATGATGAGCGAGTGAGAGGCGTCTTCGTTGGACTCATCAGCCTTTGCCTCTGGGCCGGGGTCTCGCACGCGCAACCAGCCTCTTCGCCCTCGGTGGCCCTCATTGGTTTCGACGCCCTTGGCATGGACCAAGAGCGAGTGCAGCGCCTGGAGACTCTCTTTCTCAAGGAGCTGGAGCGACTCACGAATCGCTCGGTTCCCAGCCGGCGCGCCATCTCCAAGTTGAACCGCAGACTGCAAAACTGCGACGGCGCCAACAAGTGCCTGGCGGCTATCGGCGCCGCGCTCCAGGTCGAGTTCGTCGTCGCGGGAAGTGTGGCCGAGCTTGGTGACTCGTACGTGCTCAACATCAAGGCCATCTCCTCAGCGACGGGCGACGAGCTGCGGCGGATCGAGAGTGATCCATTGCGCGGCAAGCCCGACGAGCTCATCGAAGCCATTCGTGTGGCCGCCTATCGCTTGCTGGCGCCGGAGGAGCTAAAAGGCTCCGTCTCGGTACTCGCCGATCGCAAGGGTGCCCTTGTAGAAATCGATTCGGTGGCAGTCGGTACCACTCCACTCGCCAAACCCATCTCGGGGCTTGCCCTCGGTCGACACAGCCTGCGGGTTTCCGCCGGTGAGTTTGGTGCCTTTGAGTCGGAAGTCGACGTTCGCTTCCAGAAGACGACCAGAGTCGAGGTCAACCTTCTGGATCTTCGCATCAAGGCCGAGCCAAGCAACACCGGCAACGAGCCGACCATCGTCGTT
Organism: Kofleriaceae bacterium; assembly: GCA_024642805.1. Taxonomy (GTDB): domain Bacteria; phylum Myxococcota_A; class Polyangia; order Haliangiales; family Haliangiaceae; genus NORP324. The sequence continues at coordinate 5,632 of JAHEAK010000111.1, forward strand.
AAGGACGCGCCCAAGAGGTGGTACCAGAAAACCTGGTTCTTGGCGTCGGCGGGCATTGGCGCCGTGGTCGTCGGCGCTCTGGTCGGAAGCCAACTTCAGGGCGACTCGATCATCCGCTGTGACGAGGACCCAAGCAGGTGCATGCCGTGAGAGCTTCTCTGCTAGTGCTCGTTGTCGTCTTGGCGATGCCTTCTCTGGCGCAGGCCCAAAGTGGTGGCGAGCAGCGTATCGTGCTGGCACCACTCTCCTCACTCAGTGGCGAGAGCTCGCGAGAGCTGGCCTCGGTCGAGAAGGTCGTCGAAGCTGGTTTGGCCGCCGTGCCTGGCGTGACATTGATCTCCGCCAGGGACGCCAACCAGGCTGCGCGCAAAGCCAAGAAGCCTGAGCTGCGCAGCTGCGAGGGCGAGGTGCCCTGCCTGAGCGCCCTGGGTACCCTGGTCGGGGCCGAGTACGCGGTCTATGCCGAGGTCGGCGGCCTCGGCGGTGCCCAGGTCATCTATCTCAAGATCGTCGATGCGCGCAGCTCGAAGGAATTGCGATCGACGACCCTGGAGCTCGCCGACGGCCAGGACCAGGCCAGCGATAGCTTGGCGGCCGCTACCCGCCTCATCAGCCCGCATCGCTACGTGGGCTTTCTCGAGTTCAAGACCTCGGTACCAGGCGCTACCGTCTTCCTCGATGGTCACAAGATCGCCACCACGCCCTCTGCGCCGATTTCCATCTACGTCGGCTCGCATGCCTTGCGTGTGACTCACCCAGAGCGAAGTGATTACGTGCGCTGGGTCGACATCGACTTTCAGAAGACCACGAGCATCGAGGCCGATCTACAGCTCTTGCCCGAGCTGAAGAAGAACCTGTCGATTGAAGGCGTGCTTGCCAATCCGCAAGACAACACCACCGTCAAGTATCGGCCAACGCCCTGGTACTACCGCTGGTACACGATCGGGGGCGGGACCGCAGCGCTCTTGGTAGGCAGCGCCGTCCTGTTTAGCTCTTTCGGCGATGAGGTCAACGCCGATCTCACCAAGCACCTGTAGTTGGCAGCACTAACATCGCTCCGGCGACGCTCTTCGGCGATGGCTAGCGAAAGAGAAAGTCGCGCAGTCGAGCCAGCGACTCCAATTGGTGCACATCGCTGTTGAAGAATGGCACCTGCCGGCGAATGGCTCCGGGGGCGACCTCCGTGAGACGATCGATCGCTTGCAAGTCGGCCACCGCCAACTTCTGCAAGTCCTCGTGCGCGCCCAGTAGAGACTCCGACGCCAAGCGCAGGCTGACGGGCTGCAACTCGAGGGCTCGCACCTTCGCGAGACCGGCCAACTGTGAAGCCAGGTCCGCGACTTCCAACTCGACGGCGGCGTTGTCGTGCACCTTGTTAACGGCAAAGCCCGCGAAGGGCATGCCGGTCTCGATCAGGCGCTGGTGAAAGTACAGTGCCTCGGTGACGGCCATTGTCTCCGGGCTGGTGACGATGACGAAAGACACGTCCTTGCGGCGAAGCAGCGCAAAGACCTCTTCAGCACGGGACTTGAAACCGCCGAGAATGTCGTTGAACTCGCCGAAGAAGAGCGCGATGTCCTCGAGGAAGCGCGAGCCGACGAACTTTGCCAGCATCTTGAAGACGTAGGCTCCGGTCTTGCCGACGGCCGAGAGACTGCCACCGCGCTGCATCTTGCGAAACATCTCGACGGCTGGTGAGTCGATGGCCTCGCTCAATTTCTTGGGCGCATCCAAAAAGTCCAGGGCGTGAGCCGTAGGCGGCGTGTCGACGATGATGATGTCGTAGTCACCACTCTCGTCGAAGGCCTGTAACTTGGTGAGCGCGGCGTACTCCTGCGAGCCGGTGAGCGTGCCTGAGATTTGTACGTAGAGCGGGTTTGCCAACACGCGCTTGACGGCCTCTGGATCGCGGGCATAGCGCTCGACCATTTCGTCGAAGGCTTGCTTTTGATCGAGCATCATAGCGAAGAGACGACCGCCTGCTTCACAGGGGCCCATGGCCTCGAGGCGTTCGTGTGGCACCTCTTGGACCTCGTGGCCAAGGTCGTCGAGTCCAAGCGAATTGGCGAGGCGCTTGGCAGGATCGATGGTCAGTACCAACGCACGCTTGCCACGTCTGGCGGCTTCCATGGCAAAGGTCGCAGCTGTCGTGGTTTTGCCGACGCCACCGGAGCCGACACAGACGACAATACGTTTATTTTCGATAACTTCGCCGAAACTGCCAGCCACCGGATCCTCCGCTGCGGGACTTTTAGCACGGCTCCCTTGAACCGGGCAATTGGCCACTCGCCGTGTATATACTGCGGGCCGATGCGCGGAGAACTAAGTGCAACAGCGGGCCAAGTCGAGCTACTCGTCACGGTCGAGCCACAACAGGACAAGTGGCGCGTACGCCTCGATGCTCGAGAGCTCATCGTCGATGCCGTGCGCATCAAGCCAGGCACCTGGTCACTGATTCTAGACGGTCGCTCCTTCTTGGTGGATGTCGACGAGTCCAAGCAGCCCAATCTCTTTCACACGCATCGTGCGTGCACACCCATCCTGCTCGAAAGTGCGCAGCGCAAGCGACTCGCCAAGGCGATGGGTCAAGGCCGGGGCGTCAAGAGCCGCGGCGAAGTCATCAAGGCTCCGATTGCCGGGCGCGTCGTCAAATTGCAAGTCGAGCTAGGCGAGCTGGTCAAGCCCGGCGCTTGCGTCGCCATCCTCGAGGCCATGAAGATGGAAAACGAGATCAAGACCTCCACCGGCGGTCTGGTTGCCAGCATCGACGTTGCCCCCGGCGACAGCGTCGACAATGGCAGCAAGCTCTTGAGCCTAAAGCCCGCCCCCGAAGGCGCGTAGTCTAAATAGGCCCGAGCTTGGGACCGGCCTTTGCGCCATTCTTGGGTCCAGCCTTGTCGTCGCGTTTAGCTGCACTCTTGAGCGCGCGCTTCTTGGGCTTGATGGTCTTGCCATTGCTAACCATGGCCATCAAATCCACGGAGCGGTCGCGCTCGATGTGGTAACGCTCGAGGATCGCCGTCGTGCGCGCACGTACCTTGTTGACGTCGAGCACGATGAGCGAGTTGCTCGAGGTGCGAATCTCGACGCGCTCCTTGCTGGCATCGATGAGCGCGACCAGATGCTGAATGTCACGAGGTAGCTTGCCGTTGACACTCAGAATGGATTCACTGAAAAGGCCCTCGTAGCCGACGTTGATCTCATCGGCCAGGATCTGGCTCAGAATGACGGTTTCTAGCCGTTTGGCTGTGCGGCTGCCCGAGTAGTAGGTGTGGAGAAATTCCTTGGGGGCCTTTTCCCACCAGGTATCCCAGGTGCACAGGTAGTCGCGGCACAGGGTCTGGAACACAAGACCACCGAAGATGAAGTAGGAGGGCGTCACGTCGTAGCGTGCGCGCGGTACGAACTCGACCTTCTCCTTGAGAACCATCGAGACGTTCTTGCGCTTGCCCTGGCGAAGGATCTGCAGCGAGAGTTTGTCGCCGACGCGCTTCTCGCCGAGGATGACGTCAAAGCGGGTGCGGTGCAGGCCTCCGTAGGCAATCGTGCTGTTGTTGGCCACCACGCTGCCGTCGATCTTGAGCAGGGTATCGCCCTCCTCGAGAATGCCCCACGCGGAGCTACCATACTCCACGCGAAGGACCAGGACGCCGCTGTCCTCCTTGCGCATCTTCAGGCGCTCGCGGAGCATTGGGTTCTCTAGGTTCTGGGTCGCGACGCCGAGCGCTGGCAACTGCATGCGCGGCGTCGCCTTGATGCCCTTGAGGAAGTTCTTGATGATCGGCGCGGGCACCATCTCACCAATACCATCGGCGTCGTTGAGGCCCTGGAAGGCGATGCCGACCACTTTGCCGCTGCGAAAGACGGGGCCGCCACTGTTGCCGTGATTGATGGCTGCATCCACGGTCACGGCCAGGAGGTAGCGCTGTGAATGGCTGTAGCGCAACACCTCGATTCTCGACACCACGCCTTCGGTAATCGAGACCTCATCGCCACCGACAGGAAATCCAACCACCGCCACGCGATCACGGCGCGATGGCATGGCCCCAAGCTTGGGCACCTTGATGCCCTCCATGAAGACCTCGTCTTCGACCTGCAAGAGAGCGAGGTCAGCGTCGTGACAGATGCCGACGACCTTGGCGACGACCTTGCTGGGATCGGCAGACTTCTGGACCTGGATAAAGGTCGCATCCGCCACGACGTGCGCACTGGTTAGGATCTGGCGGGGGCCGATGACGACGCCGGAACCTGTGCTGCTGGAGGGGGAGCGTGCCTGCCACGGAGAGTCGTAATCTGGGTTCTGCTCAGTAGCGTAAATACGAACGACGGCGCTGTGTGGCATGGTGCCAGCCTATCACTCGCTTTCCGGCTCGATGTCCTTTGGACCCAGAATCTTGGTCTCGGCCTCGGTTGCGAAGAACTCCTCTTCGGCAATGGTGAGATCCGCCTCCTGGTAGGCCTCTTGAATCTCCGAGACCGACATGGACCCGCTTTGCGCGGCATCCAACCAGCGTCGGTGGGCGCGAATCTCCTCGTAAAACACTCGCTCACCTAGCTCGGAGATTTGCGGGGCGGTCCAAGGCGCCTCCTGTTTACGGACCGCCTCGGTCAGCGCCGTTCCAAACGCGCGGGCGCTGGCAAAGCGATCGTCCCGATCTTGCGCGAGACCAATCTCGATGACGTCCGCCAGCTGGCGGGGGATTCTGGAGTTGATGGCATCCGCTCGAGGAATCGGCGACTTGACGACGGCTTCGAAGGTCTCGAGGCGTGAATCGCGCTTGAAGAGACGGCGACCGGTCAGCAGTTCGAACACGATGATCGCCAGCGAAAACACATCCGAGCGCGGATCGAGCTCACGACCACGCAGCTGTTCTGGAGACATATAGGTGAACTTGCCGCGAATCTGGCCCGTGGCTGTTTGCACCACCGATTGGGTCGACTTGGAGATGCCGAAGTCCAGAATCTTAGCCATGCCATTGACGGTCATGTAGATGTTGGGCGGCGACAAGTCGCGATGCACGATGTCATAACAATTCTCATTCGGATCGCAGAGTACGTGAGCGTAGTGCATGCCCTCGCAGGCCTGCGTGATGAGACCAATGAGCATCCCGAGAGGGAAGCTGTTGCTGTCAATCATCTGCTTGGCCAGAAGCTGGGTCAGAGGCACACCCACGAGGTACTCGAGCACCATGAAGTAGCCGTCTTGCTCACTGGCCTCGAGCTCATTGACCTGACAGATATTCGGGTGCGAGAGCAGCGAGGCTGTGCGTGCCTCGGTCAAGAAGAGCTCGACGAACTCGTCGACCTTAGCCAATGCCGGCTTCATGCGCTTGATCGCTACAGGCTTGATGAAACCCGCTGGGCCATCGAGGCAACCAAGATAGACGTCGGCCATGCCTCCCGAGCCGAGATGGGCACGCACGCGGT
>JAHEAK010000730.1 GCA_024642805.1 Kofleriaceae bacterium
TATGGTCACGTTCTCGACAGCAACACCGAGCCGCTGCAGGATGCCGTCAAAAGCTCTGTAGCTATCGGTGGCGAGCTGGTCTTGGTGGGCTCGTCGAGCACGCGAAATGCGCCAGCCAACGTCGAGGTCTACGAGGCAGCGCCGGCATTCGAAGGCCTGTAGGCGCCGCCGCTCGTCTCAGAATATTCCCCACCCCGGCGAGTACGAGGAAGTGCCGACCTTGTCGCTGAGTCTGGGGATCCGACCGGTGCTGTGTTTCTCACAGAACCAACGGCTGCCCTCGCTCTTCTCCCGAGCTAGCACGCAGGCGGCGCAGGAAGCATAGTCTTCCGCGACACCGTTGTAGTCGGCGACGCGCACCACCTGAACGCTGCAATGCGCGGCGCTGGTTAGGAACTCGCCAACGCGCAACTTCTTTTGATGTCGCTTCGCCGCGCTGTGACCGCCGACCACGATCATGTCCGTGCGCGCCTCAAAGGCCAGCTCTAAGAGTTGTTCTTCTGGACGACCGGCGCGGATGTGATAGCGCAATCGCCTGTTGCTGGGGACGCCCTCCTCCGTGAAGGTTGGCAGAAGCTCCTCGACGAGAGCTCGCAGACGCGCTCCGGCGTCTTCCACGTCCTCATCGGTCTTGGCCTTGCGAGGATCGACGACGGTGCAAAAGTGGATCAGCGCCTGAGGATGTCTAACCCCCTCTGCCAAGGCGTGCTCGATGACGAGATTGGAGTTCTCCTGCAAATCGATTCCGCAGACGATTGTGTAAGGCCTGATGGACATGCCTTGGGTCTTTACAGATTTCGTACCAGGCAGAAGGGGCCATACACGGGGGCTGGGGCGGCGAGCGACGAGAAAACTTCGCCGGCCACACTGGCTTGCGCAAATGCTTCGCAAAAGCGAGCAGCCTGGTGAGCGGGCCGAAATGTTGTGCGGGAGTGCTGTGAAATTCTTACAAAGCTCCGGATTAACTCGGTTTACAGGGATCTCCTGGGCAAGTTTTCAGTACTGAACATCAGACCAGCATGGTAATTCTAGAACTATGGAATTGGCGAGGCTCCGCGAAGCGATGCACAAGCTGGCCCCGGGTTCGGTATCCCTGGCGTCATCTCTGGAGTCATCTCTAGAAGAGTCGGCTCTAGAGGAGTCGTCCCTGGCAGGTGCGGCCCTGGAAGGCCTGGGCGGTCCTGGGACCGGCGCCGGGGCGCTCAGCCATGCCCTGGCCATTACCCCGGTTCGGAGCGGCATCTCGGCCCTGGACGAGGCTCTATTGCTAGGCGGCCTGCCCGCCGGCAGGGTCAGCGAAATCGCCGGCCCGAGCTCCTCTGGCAAAACCGCCCTGGGTCTCTCGCTGCTCGCCGAGCAAACCCGGGCGGGCAAGCTGGTCGCCTATGTCGATGGCACGGGGCAGTTCTATCCGCCGGCGGCCGCTGCCATGGGGCTGGACCTGCCGCGCACCTTGCTCATTGCCCCTTCCTGCAAGCGCGCTCGTTCCCGCGATAAGGATGAAGTGAGCGCGCTGGCCCGCGCCGCGGAGATCATCGCCCGCTCGCGCGCCTTCTCTATGGTGCTCATCGATCTGCCGCGCCACGCCAGGGTAAGCGAGATGCCCGCCCGGCGTTTGCGCGCCGCCTCGCAGGCAACCGGCACCACCATCATCGCCCTGTGCACGCGCGCGGGGGATGTCGAAGGCGCGGCGGCTCGCATCGAAACCAGCCCTTGCCAGGAGCTTTGTTCGCAGCTGCGCCGCACCCAGTTCCGCATCGCCAAGGGTGGTCGCAGCATGGGTGCACACGTCGAGGTCAACTGCAAGCGCCACCGCTTCGACAGCCTGCCTCCGCAAACTGTCGCCCCTATTCAGTATCGCGCGCTGCCCGGCCAGGAGCCCGCTGCGCACATCTCTTTCCGAACCTCTTCTTCCCGAACCTCTTACTGAGACAAGACATCAAGCATGAGAATCGCCTGCGTCTACCTTCCTTCTTTTGCTCTGCAAGTGCACGTGCGGCAAGCGCCGCATCGGGCGGGCTCGGCCTTCGCCGTCACCCACGGTCCACGCGATGCCAAGGGCGAGCTCATCGCCTCCAAACGCAAGCTTTTGGTCTGTTCCAAGGCCGCCTGGGAGATGGGCTTGCGACCGGGCATGAGCGCCACCCAGGCGCGAGCTCTCGCTCCCGACACCGAGTTTTTGCCCAGCGATCCGAGCCTGTATCAGCGTGCACTCGAGGCCATGGCCGAGAGCTTGCTCGCACTCTCGGTCACCGTCGACATCGGCGATCCAAACCACGACAAACAAGAGCTCGCGCAGCATCTTTCGATCTACTTGCGCGTGCCCAAGAAGGCTCGCGGTGACGACTTCGGACACAAGCTGCTCACCGCTCTGGATCGCCAGGGCTATCGCGGGCGCATCGGCATCGCCGACAATCGCTTCACCGCCTGGGTCGCCGCGCAAGGGGCTCGCAAGGTCAAGGAGGGCGATCTTTTTGCCACCGAGTGCTGCACGGTGCCGCGCGGTGGTAGTGCGGGTTTCCTCGCCCCCTTGCCCTTGGATCTTCTGCCCATGAACCCGGACGTCCAGCAGATGCTCGAGACCCTCGGCATCAGGACCCTTGGCGACTTTGCCAGGCTGCCACCGCCCTCGGTGGGCAGACGCTGGAATGAAGACGGCATCGACTTTCAGAGCCTGGCCCAGGGCGAGGGTCCGACCCTCCTGCAGGGCTTTCAACCTCGCGACGAGGTCATCGAGAGCATCCAGCTCGACGGCGAGGTCGTCGATACCGAGGCGCTGGCCTTCAGTCTGCGACCGCTGGCCGACCGCGCCTGTGATCGCTTGCGCGGGCGCAGCATGGCCGTGGGGCGCGCGATCTTGCGTCTGCGCGGACGAGGCGATGCCTTCACCGAGTTCCCTGTCGATCCGGCACGGCCAACGATGGACGGTCGCACGCTCTTCAATCTCCTGCGCGCCGTGGTG
>JAHEAK010000112.1 GCA_024642805.1 Kofleriaceae bacterium
CGCCACCCACATCCTGGCCTTCGAGGGCAACTCGAAGACCGTGTGGTTCGAGGGCAACTACCAGGACTACGAAAAGGACCGCAAGAGCCGCCTCGGTGAGCAAGCCAACAGCCCTACGCGCATCAAGTATCAACCACTGCCCAAGGCCTAGTCGACGTCATCATGAAGCTGCGGGTTCTCAGCTACAACATCCACAAGTGCATAGGTGGTCTCGATCGGCGCTATCGGCCCGAGCGCATCGTCGAGACCATCCAGCACCATGATCCAGACATTCTGCTCTTGCAGGAGGTCGACAACGGCGCCAAGCGCTCGCTTGGTCACAGCCAGGTCGAAGTGCTCGCCGAGATGTTGGGCATGGAGCATCACTGTTGGTACCCAAACGTCAAGGTGCGCAGCGGCGGCCACCACGGCAATGCCATCCTCAGTCGCTACCAGCTGCACGACACCCACAACATCGATATCACCACGCCGCCCAAGAAGAAGCGCGGCGTGGTCTACGCCCGGCAACGCATCGATCTGCACACGCCCAAGACGCCGCACTCGCGTACCTTGCACATCTACAACATGCACCTGGGCCTCTCGCAGATCGAGCGCAAGATCCAGCTTCGGCGCTTCCTCGACTCGCACCCCTTTCAGGGCCTGCACGCCGACACACCCATCATCCTGGGCGGCGATCTCAACGATGTGTACGGCAACCTCGGCAACAACTTCCTGGCGCCAGCGGGCTTTCGCACCCACGACAAGAAGCCGCTGGCGACCTTTCCGGCCTACGCACCCATGCGAGCTCTCGATGGCTTGTACCTGCGCGGCAGCGTCGAGCTCGTCTCGCTGGAGCGCTCACGTCTCAAGATCGCGCGCCAGGCTTCGGACCACCTGCCACTCATCGCCGAGTTGATCATTCACTAGCGCGTCGCTGCGGCTTTGGGCTGCGCAGGCCCGTCGATGGCGATCGGCAACATAAGCTGATTGAAGAGCTCGATGGCCTGATTGTGCCAGAAGAGCGGTTCCTTGCCCTCCGCGAGCTCCGTGAGCGGTTTCATCGCTCGCAGGAAGGCGGCCGCCCCACTCTGCTTGTACGCGGCCGAGGCCTTCTCGCTAGCCTCCTGCGCGCGCTGATAGCTCGCCAGAAGTTGCGCGTGCAGCTCTTCGCTGGGCGTGTTGCCGAGCCGCGCGCGGATGAATCGATCACTTAGCACCGCCAGCTCGCGCAAAAGCAGGTGCATGCTCTCGGGCTCGCTCGCCCTGACCAGCTCGAGTTCGAGCGCAAGCCACTGCGCCTGCGTGTTGTTCTCCTGCACCGTCCACGCCCGCGAGGCCGCTTTGCTGTCCTGCACAGCTTTGCTCAGGGCAGTTTGGCGGGCGCGAACCAGCCGACTCTTGGCACCCTTGCTCTCTCGCAACTCGCGTGTGGCCTTGTCGAGAGCCGCGATGGCTTCGGCAAAGGCAAGGGTTGCACTGTCGAAGGCAGGCATCGCTGGCGAGGCGTCTGCGCCTACGCGAAGGGCCAGTACACACTCGTCAATCAGTGCGCGCGGCAGTGCTTCCGCCTCGGCGTGCTCCTCGAAGCCCTCGACCGCATCGCGAAGGCGCTGGGCACAGGATGCAAAGGAGCGCAGCTTGCTGTCGCCGGCGTCGACATCCTTGGCAGTGGCCAGCTCCCCAGCGTTTGCGCTGAAGGAAAAGGCCAGGCCCGGCTCGATGGCGATGGTTGGCAGCTCATGGGCGAGTCGGATCTTGAACTTCAAGGTTGCGCCCGTGTCGGCGGTGAATCGCTGTTGACGGGCGATGCGCCCATCAGCGCGCACTCGAACTTCGTGCTCCTCGCCTGTCGACACATCGAAGCTCGCCTCGCTGCGCTGCACGCCATCGACATACACTTTGGCACGCGCAGGATCGACCTCGAGGTGTAGCGAGGCCTTCGCGATAGCTGCTTGCGGCAACACATAGCCAAGGGTGTAGTAGCGATAGCCGGCGAACGCACCAGCTGCGACCAACAGCAGGAGCAGCAGCTTGGCGACGAGCCCGCCGATGCCACCGGACTCCTTGCGGGTGATGTACTGCGAACTTCGCCGCCTTCGACGCGGACTCTGTGGAGCCACCGCTTTCTCGCTACGGCTGATGCGCGCCGGCTTTTCAATGTCGAGGGCAAGCGACACCGGCCCATCGGGCTGGGGCGGCGCAAAACGATCGTCTCCTGCGCGACCTATGAGCGGCGGCGACGAGCCCTGGCTCTTGGCGAGTCCTGGTGGCGGTGTGGCCCTATCGGCCTTTTCCTGCTCGAGAAATCGATCGGCGATGTTGTCGAAGGCCGCGAGCATGAGCGCGTCGGCGGGCGCGGGTACTGCGGCATGCCCACTGGCCTCAAGCGCCTCACGCAGATCGCTGGCGCTGGCGTAGCGCGCCTCCCGATCAGAAGCCAGCGCGCGATCGAGGACACGACTCAACGGCGCAGGCACGCCAGGAACGCGCTCCACCAAAGGTACGTAGCTGCCCTTGAGGACCGCAGCCAGGATCTGGTTGTAGTTGTCCCCTGCAAAGGGCGGCGCGCCACTGATGCACTCGTAGAGCACGCAGGCTAGCGCCCAAAGGTCCGTGCGATGATCGAGATCCTTGCGACCACTGGCCTGTTCGGGCGACATGTACAAGGGCGTGCCCATGACCATGCCCGCACGAGTGGCGTTGCCGTCGCCGACGATGGCTGGATCCGCGCTGGTGAGGATCTTCGAGATGCCAAAGTCGAGAAGCTTCACTTGATCCGCGTTGCCCGGATCGCCGCCGCCGCCCTGAGCGGCCCCCTGCCCGTGGGCGCTTTGTGGATGGCAGATGAAGATGTTGTCAGGCTTGAGGTCACGGTGAACGATGCCGGCGCCGTGGGCCGCTTCCAGCCCCACCAAGACCTGCGAGCAAATGGCCAGGGCCCGCTCGATGGGCAAGGGTCCTTCGCGCTCGATGATCTCGCCGAGGCTGGCTCCTATCAGGTGCTCCATGACCAGGTAGGGCAGCCCCGGCCCGCCCCCGGCATCGAAGACCTGAACGATGTTCGCATGACCGATGGCGCTGGCCGCTCGAGCCTCGCGTTCGAAGCGCGCGACCAGCTCGGCATCGCCCGCGATCTCGGCTCGAAGGGTCTTGAGCGCGACGCTGCGTTGCAGCCGGCGGTGCACGGCCAAGTACACAACGCCCATGGCTCCCTCGCCAAGGATATCGGTGATTTCGTACTTGCCATCAAGCACATCACCGATTTGGATCGACGCGTCAGACAAGGCCGAAATCATACCTGAGGGCCGGGCCCGGTGGCCACCTTGTGGCCCTGCGCCGCCAGCATCGGGCCGCGCTCGACCAGTGCGAAGACTCCTAGAGCCCCGCCTTGCGCGACGGCCAATAAGCCGCCAGGCTCACACGACCCTCACTTACAAAAGAGAGAAGCAGCATGCAAATTCATCGAAGGCAGATTCCACACTCGCTCATGGCCCTGGGCATCATGCTCGGCCTCTTCTTGCCAGGCACGGCCAAGGCCGATGATCCGGTCATTCCCATCGAGAGCTACCGCCTAGACAACGGCCTGCAGGTCATCCTGCACCAGGACAAGAGCGTTCCGCTGGTCGCCGTCAACGTCTGGTACCACGTCGGCAGCGGCGATGAGACCCTCGGCAAGAGCGGCTTTGCCCACCTCTTCGAGCACATGCTCTTCCAAGGCTCGCAGCATGTCGGCAAGGACAATCACTTCTCGACGCTCAAGAACGTCGGTGGTCAGGAAGTCAACGGAACCACCAACACCGATCGCACCAACTTCTTCGAGGTCGTGCCCTCCAACGAGCTCGAGACCGGCCTGTGGCTCGAGTCCGATCGCATGGGCTACCTGCTGCCCATGCTGGATAAGACCAGCCTCGACAATCAGATCGAGGTCGTGCGCAACGAGCGCCGCCAAAACTACGACAACGTTCCCTACGGCAAGACTCGCTTTGCTACCGCAGCCGCCCTCTACCCCGAAGGCCATCCGTATCGCTACCTGACCATCGGCAAGCACGAGGATCTCGCCAACGCCAGCCTCGACGATGTGGTTGGCTTCTACAACACCTGGTACGCGCCAGCCAACGCGACCCTGGTGCTGGCCGGTGACTTCGACATGCAGAACGCCAAGGATCTGGTCAACAAATGGTTTGGAAGCTTTCCCAAGACCAGCCAGCCAGAGCACGTGGTACCAGCCTTTCCCGAGCCCAAGGCTACACGCGTCGAAGTCTCCGACGAGTTCGCCAAACTGCGCCGCATCGATTACGTATGGACCACCCCGGCCTTCTACCAGGAGGGCGATGCCGAGCTCGACGTGGTTGGCTCGGTGCTCGGTCGAACCGGTACCGGTCGCCTCTACAAAGCGCTCGTGCACGACAAGCAGCTGGCCCAGAGCGTAGCCGCCTACCAGCAGAGCGCGATGTTCTCTTCGACCTTCACTGTGTCGGTCATGGCCAAGAGCGACGCCGACCTCGATGAAATCGAGAAGACCATGAAGGAAGAGATCACCAAGATCACGGCCATGCCTATCACCGAGGCCGAGTTCAATCGCTCCGTGGTCGGCGTCGAGGCCAATTTCATTTGGGGTCTGGAAGGTCTCATGGCCCGCGCGAACACCTTGCAGGGCTTCAACCACTTCCTTGGCAATCCAAGCTCCATCACCTCGGACCTGGATCGCTATCGCAAGACCAGCATCGCCAAGATCCAGGCCGTTGCCGCCAAGTACCTCAGCCCGGCCCGCCGAGTAGAGATTCTCACCCTTCCCGGTGTTCGCGCCCCCATCCTCAAGTAGCCAAACCATTAGGAACACCCTATGAGCAACAGAAAAATTCTAAGCAACTTCTTGTCTCTGAGCCTGGTCGTCCTCCTTGGCGCCTGCCCGGCTAGCACCCCCAAAGGTGGCCTCCAGCCCATTGCCAATCCGGTGGGCGAAGATGTGGTTCCGAACGAAGACGCGAGCTCGTCGGCACCGGTCTTTCCGCAGGAGGAGTTTCGCGGGCAGAAGCCAGCGGCAGCCGCTCCACGCGACTTCAACCTGCCCGGCATCAGTCAGTTCAAGTTGGGCTCCGACATCGACGTCTATCTCGTCGAGCGACATGAGCTTCCGACCATCTCCCTCGAGCTCAACTTCGACGGCGGCTCTCTGAGCGATCGCGCGGGTCGAGAAGGCACGGCCTCGCATTGCATGGCCATGGTCAGCCAGGGCACCGAAAGCCTCGACAAGCTGGCTTTCGAAGAAGCGCTTGCAGACATCGCCTCGAACGTCTCCAGTTATGCCGGCGTCGAGTCGCAGGGCGTTTCGATGACCACGCTGAGCAAGAACTTTGCTCCCACCTTCGCGCTCTTCACCGAATCGCTCCTCAAGCCGGGCTTTCGCAAAGACGAGCTCGATCGCATGGTCAAGCGCAGCCTCGAGTCCATCAAACAGGCAAAGGGCTCGCCAGGGTCGGTAGCCCGGCGCGTGGTCGATGGCACCATCTACGGCCCCCAGCACCCCTACGGCACGATCTCCACGGAAGCCTCGCTGGCCAAGATCAAGATCACCGACTGCAAGGCCTATCACAAGGCCTATATCAAGCCGAAGGGCGCTCGACTCTTCATCGTCGGCGACATGACCCAGGAACAGATCACGGAGGCCTTTGCCCCGCTCCTGAAGAGCTGGAAGGGTGCCCCCAAGAAGCTCGCAAAGATTGGCGGTCCCAAGGCGCGCAAGGGTCGCATCTTCTTCGTCGACATCCCCGGCGCGCAACAGTCCAGCATCTACGTCGCCCACCCCGGACCAAGCCGCATGGACCCTGCCTTCTACGCCAACCAGATGATGACGGGTGTGCTCGGCGGTGGCTTCTCCAGCCGCATCAACATGAACCTGCGCGAAGACAAGGGCTACAGCTACGGCGCGCGCGGCGACTTCAACTACAACCGTTACTTTGGAACCTTCATCGCTTCGAGCTCCGTGCGCAGCGATTCGACCAGACAATCGATCGAAGAGATTCTGCGCGAGATGACTCGCCTCAAGGACGGAAGCGATGCCGCCAAGAATGACGAGCTGGCCCGCGAGCAGAACGGGGCCATTCTCGGGCTACCAGGACGCTTCGCCACCGCCTCTGACGTGCTCGCCATGTACCGCCGATTGGTCTACTTCGATCTGCCAATGACCTACTACAACGACTACGTGAAGAACTTTTCGGCAGTGACTCTCGCGGATGTCAATGCCGCGGCCGGCAAGCTCCTGCAGCCCGAGAGCGCCATCGTGCTGGTGGTCGGCGATGGGGCCGCACCGCAGATCAAGCGCACCGAGGACAAGAAAGATGTCCCGCTCGAGGTGGAGGGAGCGCAGCAAACTCTGCTGCAGACCCTACAAGCCCTGGCCGCTTCGGAAGCGGGAGGCAAAGGCAAGCTCGTCATCCTCGACGCCGACGGCATCGTGCAGAAGTAGAGCCCAGGCATCTGGCGACAAGAGCCCGCACGCTTCGGCGGCGGGCTTTTTCGTGCCCAGAATGCTCGACGGCCTCGGCTCGGCGCTCGACCGGCTCGCTGGCCCAGGGCTACGATCCAGAACTCGCTAGCCCAGCGCTAGATCGACCAGCTCGCCGTTGAGGTAGCGCTCGCCGGTGTCGCACAGAATGGTGACGATGGTCTTGCCTTCCATGCCCTTGGCCTTGGCGAGTTGCACGCTCGCAGCCAGGTTGGCACCGGTCGAGATGCCAGCCAAGATGCCCTCGGTGCGTGCCAGGAGCAAGGTCGTGCTCTGCGCCCGCTCGTCGCTCACGGTAACGACCTCGTCGATGATCTTGCGGTCGAGGACCTCGGGCACGAAGCCAGCGCCCAGCCCCTGAATGTGGTGATTCCCAGGCTTTTTGCCCGAGAGCACGGCGCAGCTCTCCGGCTCGACGGCCACGACGCGAATCGCAGCACTGTGGCCCTTGAGGCAGCGCCCCACGCCGGTGAGGGTGCCGCCGGTACCAACCCCGGCCACGAAGACGTCAATCTTGCCCTCGGCGTCGGCCCAAATCTCGGGACCGGTGTGGTCCTGGTGCGCCTGCGGGTTGGCAGGATTCTCGAACTGGTGCAGGCGAAATGCTTTCTTGTTGGCGCGAAGAATTTCTTCTGCGCGCTCGACGGCGCCGCCCATGAGGGAGCCAGGGGTGAGCTCGACCTCGGCGCCGAGCATGCGCAACATGGCGACCCGCTGCCGGCTCATGCCCTCGGGCATGACGATGGTGATGCCGTAGCCGAGCGCGGCACAGGCCGACGCAAGGGCGATACCTGTGTTGCCAGACGAAGCCGAGACGATCATCGCTCCGGGCTTGAGCTCGCCACGGGCGGCGGCATCGCGCAGCATGGAGCCAGCGATGCGATCCTTGACCGAGCCGGTCGGATTTCGACTCTCGAGCTTGCCCAGAATGCGGGCCTTGATGCCCGCGTTGGCGGCGAATCGGCTCAGGTCGATTAACGGGGTGTTTCCGACGGTCTCTGCGAGGTCAGAGTAGATGGGCACACGCAAGGAATTACCACGAAGCGTGCCATGGGAGCCAGCTTGCGGACGAAGAAGCGCCGCGCTGCTAGGGGCAGAAGTAGCAAGAGAGCCCGAAACCAAGAAGCCCCGTGCGGGCACAAGCGGCACGAGAGCCCGAAACCAAGAAGCGCCGGTCTCCCGAAGGAGCCGGCGCTGTCATTCGCAAGAAGATGCGAAGGCTACATGCCTTCGAGTTTCTTGAGACCCTTCTTGAACACGAAGGTGTCGTAGTAGTTGGCAGCAGTCGCTTCGCCTTTGCTGATGCGATCGTTTGCCTTCTTGAGCTCCTCATCCACCAGCGCTTTGAACTGGTCGATGGGGCGAGCACCGGAGAGGAAGCGGCCGTTGATGTAGAAGGCTGGGGTACCCGAGGTACCAACAGCAGACACTTCGGCTTGGTCCTTGGTGATCTTCTGTTTGCAAGCGCCGTCTTTGTCGGCCTTGTACTTGCCCATGTCGAGACCAATGCCTTTGGCCAGAGCCTCGAGGGACTCAGGAGCGAAGTCACGCTTGGCGTAGGCCTTCTCCCAGATCTCGTGCTCCATCTCGGGGAACTTGCCCTGCATGTGAGCAGCACAGGCTGCGAGCGCTGGCTCCGTGGCCACTTGAGGGTGGACGACGAAGTGCTTGTAGACGACTTTCAGATCGCCTTGGTAATCTTTTGCGAGTTGTTCGATGGTCGGACCGACCTTCTGGCAGAAAGGTCAGGCAAACTCAAAGGCCTCGACGATCGTTACCTTGGCATCCTTCGCACCAATGTAGGGCGAGTTGCTGATATCGACCGAGTAGACAGAGTTAGGCTGAGGAGTTGGACGCTGTGGACGCTCAGGCGCGCGATTGGCACCGGGTCCTGGAGCGGGCATGTTCTTCAGGGCGTCCAGAATCTTGTCCTGGCCGGCCTTCAGATCAGCGATTTCCTTCCTCAGCGGGGAGTCGTCACGCTGACAGCCAAAGACTGCCACCGCGGACAAAAGGAAGAGACCTGTTCGTTTCATAGGCCGACAATCCTGCCTAGCTGCGCGAGCGTGGTCAAGCTTACTTCGACGTGACCAACGGATAAGTTGCGGCCTGAGAGCCCTCCGATCACTTTTATCGGCGATCCGGGGAATGCGAATGAAGTGGCCTCGGTTTATTGGTTCGACAGCGGGTCCGTGCCCGCTGAGGGCGCCCCCTCGGTCTCGGCCTGGCCCTCATCGCTTTCCTCCGAGGCACTCGGATCGCTAGCGCTCTCGCCACCGGGAGCGACCTGACGCTCGAGAGCCATGCCCGGCGCCGGGGCCGCAGCTGGCGCCCTCAGATCGACGCTCGGCACTTGCAAGGCGGCCGCTCCCTCGGACTCCTCGCCGACCAATCGCGCATGGCACTCGGCGTAGCGCTGCATGGCCTTTTCGATGTCCTTGCGGTCTCCCTCGGAGCCGCGAGCCCGCTGATTGGCCTTCCACCAGGCCAGGTACTCTGTCTGCACGGCGGTGGCGCAGGCGGCGTCCTGGCAGGCACAGATCTTGTCGGAAAAGGCCACGATCTGTTTGGTCGTGTTGGAGCTGCAGGCAGAGCTGAGGCCTAGCACCAGGAAGCACGAGACGAGGAAGCCCGCGCTACTGAAGCCCCGGCCCAGGAAGCCCAGCGCCGTACCGCGAGCTGCAAGGACGCGAGCTGCAAGGACGCGAGCTGCAAGGAGCCGAGGTTCAAGGAAGCGAGGTGCGCGCAAGAGAGTCACGGGCGCATAGTGAATTATACGCCCTTCAAGCGCAAGAAGACCGAGAACACCACGAACAGGAAGAGGTCGACGATCAGCACAGCCGCGGCGTCGATGACCGTGATCCGAACGGAAAACTCCGGGTCGTGGTTCTTGATGCAAATGTAATAACCACCAGCCAGCCCCATGAAGATCCACAAAATGTAGTGGTAAGCGAAGGACAGGAAGAGCGCGCCGCTCAAGATCGCGACCATCGAGGCGAGCAGCGCCACGCCCCAGACCTCGGCGACCCTGGCTTCGGGATGGCCTCGGTAGCGGCGCACGGCCAAAAGGGGCGTCTTGATGGCGATCCACACCAGCATGCTGAACAGGAAGGCACCGACAATGCCCAGCTCGGCCAGGGCCAAGATCAGCGTGTTGTGCGCGGTAAGAAAGTGATAATCGTTAAACTGCCCGAAGCCTACGCCCCACACCGGCGAGCCTCGGAACATGTCAATGCCCGCGGACCAGGCCTCGTAGCGCTCGAGACTCGAATCGGCGGCGTCATCGCGATCGCCGCCACCAGCGGCAACCAGGGCCAAGACGGGCACCGCCAGGGGCACCAAGAAGACGGCAATCTTCCAGCGGTAACGCCAAAAGAGGAAGGCCACCAGGACGCCCAGAAAGCCCAACTGGCCAGAGCGACTTCCGGTGGCCTTGATGGCCCAGGCGGCCAGAAGAATTCCGATGAAGGAGACTAGTGCCCAGCGACGCGATCGAGACCGCATCCACATGCCAAGGAGGAGGGCCAGGCTGCTCGAGAGTGCCACCGCCAGCTCGTTGGGATCCTGCAGCACGCCGCGATAGCGCACCCGATTGGAGATGGAATGGGTGCCGAGCACGCCGACTCGCTCACACATGAAATCGTCGGTCGGATCTTGGGCGTCGGCGAAACAGGTGCGGGGCACGTCGCAGGGGCGACCGGTCGGCTTGCCGGTCTCGTTGTGATTGCCGGCACCTCTGGGCGCGATGACGCATTCTTTGGGTGCAACGCTCTGGTGCACCGCGAAGGTAGTAAGAAGAAGTCCTAGAGCGATCAGCATGACACTGACCTTCTCGAAGATCCGAAACGACTGCACGCTCTGCGCAATCAGCACAAAGATGGCGATCGTGATGAAGAGGTGAATGGCGCTATCTACCAGCTGCTCGGGCTTGTTGATGGCCACCGTGATCAGGCACCAGACCAACAAGGCCGCCGCCCAGGGTAGCCCGGGAATCGCGATGGCCTTGGTCACACGCAGCCTCAGATCGACCGCCGCACCAAAGAGGATGAGCGCGAAGAAGAGATAGAGGAAGGGCACACCCTGCAGCGGTGCGTACGCTTCCTGAGGGCGCAGGTAGATAAAAAAGAGAATGCCGAGGATTCCGGGAATAGCGAACATCGAGCGAAGCGCCTATAGTCAGCCCGTGCAAGCTTACGTGGGAAAACTCGCTCTCGTCGCTCTCTTTGGTCTCTTACTCGGCTGTGGCCCCAAACTTCCCAACTACGACTACGCGCAGGAGCCCGATCCTCGGCGCAGCGAGTACGTCGTGGGCGTCGACGACGGTCTGAACATCAACGTCTGGAAGAATGAACAGTTGTCAACGAGCGTCATCGTGCGCCCGGATGGCACCGTGACCATGCCGCTGGTCGGCGACCTGGTTGCCCGAGGCAAGACCCCGACCCAGCTGCGTGCCGAGATCGCCAAGCGTCTCACGGAGTACGTCAAGCTCGACGCCTCGGAGATCACGGTCGCGGTCACGCAGGTCAACAGTTATCGCTTCAGCGTGAGCGGCGAGGTTGCGCGCCC
>JAHEAK010000731.1 GCA_024642805.1 Kofleriaceae bacterium
TAGCCATGGCGTGCTGGTTGAAGTGGACCTTCGCGCTGTTCTGGACCAGACGGGTGAGCTGCATGTGACAGCTCTCTTCGATGGTCATTCCGTCGATGTGATCGATGACTTCGCCGACGGCATAGTCCTCCCAGTACGAGCTGCCACCGGTCACCCACTGCAGATCGTCGAAACGAGAGAGATTGAGCTTACCGGGCACTGGCAGATCGCTGGCCTTGACCTCGCTGGCAAGCTCGGGCACCACGCTGATGCCGCTCTTTTTGGCAGGGTCGCGTTTGTTGACCATGACCCAGCGCTGAAAGCTAAGGACCCGCCTATCGCGCTGATTGAAGCCTGTCGTCTTGACGTAGACGATGCCAGCCTTGCCCGAAGAGGTCTCGCGCAGACCAATGACCTCGGACTCCGCACTCAGGGTATCGCCGGGATAAACAGTCTCCAGAAAGCGCACATCCGCGTAGCCGAGATTGGCGACAGCGTTGAGCGAGATGTCTGCGACCGTCTTGCCGAAAACGACATGGAAGGTCAGGAGGTCGTGAACCACCTCGCGGCCGAAGCCGAGTGACTTCGCGTACTCGGTCGAGGAGTGCAGCGGTCGTCGATCCCCCGTGGCGGCGATGTAGTTGGAGAGATCGCCACCGTGCAGGGTTCGAGGCGTTGCGTGGCGTATCTTGTCGCCTAGAGCAAAATCTTCGAAGAAGTTTCCGGCGCTGCTCTTGGACCTCGTACCTGACATAGGGCCATCAGATCACGATCCGCAAGTGGCGGCAAGAGCCACCGAAAGCAGAAAAGGCCGGCGCTTGTTGCACCGGCCTTCGCGCATTCGCCCTGTGAGGGCGAATCGATCAGGGGCTGAGAAGGATCGGAAAGGTGAAGCTCATCGGGTTGCCACTGAAGGCAGGGAACTTGGCTTTGCTGACCGCCTCGGCCACACAAGCACCGGTCTTGCTGGTCTTGTGCGCGCCAGTCGCCTGAGCACCCGTGACCTTGCCATCGGAACCCACCGAGTACTTCACCGTGACCATGCCTGAGAACTCTTCGGCAGAGAAACACGCTTTGGCAGCAGGTGAAATCTGTTTCATGGCCTTGGCAACGTCGCCTCGGTCCAGTTCTTTCTTGCTTGGGCCCTTGTCCGTGTCTTCGACTTTCGCAGTCGAATCGACACCACCAGTCACGCTGCTGAGGATGTCATCCACCGAAGCGTTGCTGCCCAGGTCCTCGGTCTTGACAGGGACCTTTTCGGTCTTGCCCTTGGTGGTCTTGCTGACCTCCGTGTCGGCAGCCGCGCTGTCTTTGGCCTCGCCGTCCTTGGCAGAAGACTTGGCGACGAGCTTGTCGCTGTTCTTCGACTCGACCTTGGCGTTGGCCTTGTCAGTCGTTGCTGTCTTGGCTGTGTCCTTGGAAGCATCTTTTGTAAGGTCTGCGTTTGCGCCGTTTGCGCCCTGGTCCTCGACCAGAGGCTGAACCTCGACGGCGTCCTCGGCTTGCTCTGGCTCGACAGCCTCATCGAGGGCTTGGTCCTCGGTCGCTTCCGGAAGCGCTTGCACCGCGGTTGGCGTCTCTGAGTCGTCAAGTGCTACGGCAGCGCTTGCCTTGGCGGCTGAGGGAGCCGCTTCCGTTGTGCTCTCGTTGTTCTTGAGCAGCATGAAGGCAGCTGCGCCGGCGATGGCAACGAGGGCTACGCCCACCAGAAGCCAGGTCTTCGAGCCGCTCGTTGCGCTTGGCAGCTCGGTTGCGTTGACGCTGGCAAGAGAACTGCTCTGCGTCGCCTTGATCTTGGTGGTGTTGGCGCCCGAGGGGCTGTCGAGACCAATCACCGGAATGGCCATCGCCTGCGACTTCTTCGGATCTGGCAGGG
Organism: Kofleriaceae bacterium; assembly: GCA_024642805.1. Classification (GTDB taxonomy): domain Bacteria; phylum Myxococcota_A; class Polyangia; order Haliangiales; family Haliangiaceae; genus NORP324. The sequence goes on from JAHEAK010000731.1 coordinate 1,856, forward strand.
CCACCGCTTCCAGTGCGGCCGAGGACTGCAAGAGCGACTGCTGTGCGTCCATCTCGCTGCTGAGGCGCTGGGTGCGACGTTTCTTGGCAGAGCTAGCGAGCTCCTTCAAGTCATACAGACCTGAGGTCTCGTCACCGCCTTGTTTGTTTGTAATTCCCATGGCTACTTTGCCCTTGTCCCCGCCAATTGGGGTACCCGTTGTCGTACTTTGCATTACATTCCTCCCAGAAGCGGCGACTCTACATGAAAACACCTCATGGGAGCGAAAGGAAAATCCTCTCACAGCAGTTTTAGCTACTTGGTTTACAAGTCCGGTCCGACCTACTCCTTGAGTTGTTTCTTTTCGCCCGCCATCTTGGCCTTCAAGGCATGGAGGGGATCATCGTTTGTCTCGACCAGACTCGGCATGCTGGCCGCCTTGAGAAGCTGGGACTCGAGGGCTTGGTCCGAGGCCGCCTGCCCTGACAGCTCGAGCTCCGCTTCCTGCTCGAAGAGTTCGGCGTCGATGAGGCGCTCGGCCTCGTCCATCTTCTCGAAGAGCTCATCACTTTGGGCAAAGACATCGCCCTTCCCCGAGCGGGCGGCCGCCAGTTGGGTGGCGAGCGAGCCCTTGCGCAGTTTGAGCATCTTGAGTTTGGTCTCCAAGACCTTGCGCGATTTGTTCATTCCGGCGGCGTAGCTGGCCGCCTCGGCCTGATCGCGCTTGATCTTGACCAGCTCGATCTCACACTGCTTCTTGCGCTGCAGGCAGTCTTTCGCCAGCCCGTCGTCCCCCTTCTTGACGGCGATCATCGCGCGCTTCTCCCACGCCAGCGCCTGGGCGCTCTGCTCTTCCACCGAGCGCTCCATCTGCTTGGCGCTGGCTTTGTAGCTGAGCAGCTCTTGCAGGGCTCGCCTGTGCTGGCTGTCCAGATCCATGATGACCAGATCCAGTTCCTTCTCTGGATCGATCGCGCGATCCAGGGCGGCGTTTGCCTTGGAGCTGACGGCTCCTTTCACCTTCTTTAGAATTCCCATGGCGGCTCCTGATCATAGGTCATTCGATCGCCCCACGCTCCTGCCCACACAGGTCCCCTGGGGGCCTTCCCCCAGGTTGAATCAT
>JAHEAK010000113.1 GCA_024642805.1 Kofleriaceae bacterium
GATTCTTGGGGGCGGCGTTGCTGACCAAACTCTCGAGCAGACGCGTGCTCGCGGCGACGACCTCAGCGACAGCCTGATCGAAGATGGCCTGGTTGGCCTGCGCCGGCTTGGTCGTGCCACTGAGCTTGCGAACGTACTGCAGCGCGGAGGCGTGAATCTCCTCCGCCGTAGCCGGCGGCTCAAAATTGAAGAGCACCTTGATGTTTCGACACATGTCGCGATCCTGACCGGTTGATTTCTGCGGGTCAAAGGCAATCCATGGAGATTCGATGCGTATGATGCGGGCGTGAGTTTTCGGCCTCAGCCAAACGAGTGGACCTGCGGGCCTTTCGCGCTCAAGCACGCTCTGATCGCCCTGGGCAGACCCTCGGAGGGCGAGGAGCTGGCTCGCATCGCTGGCACCAACTGGTGGTCGGGAACCGACGAAATTCGCCTGGCGCGCGCCGCTCGATCGCAAAATTGCGATCTGCCCGTGATTCGCCACCGCCGCGCGGAGAGGGCCAAGAGCGAACTGCTCATCTACTTGCGCCAGAAAACGCCAGTCCTCTTGTGTGTCGACAATTGGGGACACTGGATCGTCGTGCTCACCTACGAGAAGGGCCAATTCGTGGTCATCGATTCCCTTCTCGAACCGGTGCTCAGCGTGCTCACCTGGCCGCAGCTGCGCCGCCGCTGGCGCTATCTCGATGTCGATTACGACGAGAGTGATCCGCCTGAAATCTACGAGATGTTCCCGGTTCTGCCGCGCTTCCGCGTGTCCATGCAGGCGAACTTCACGGTGGCGCGCGTGCGCTACCTGCGGCGCCCGGAAAACCAAAAGCTGTCGGCGCACTGGAATGCCTACCTCGAGGATCTGCTGGCGATTTGTCGACCGCCCTCGGCGCTGCAGAGCGCTCCGCTTTCCATGGCCGAATTCCTGCGGCGCCATCAAAAACTCCTGGTCGATCAAGTCGGCTACTGGCACGGCGAGGTCAGCGGCGACGAGCTCGTGCGACAGCTCGGCCGCTTTCGTTTCGTCGCCGAGACCTACGGACTGGTCATTCCCGAAAGCGCCAGCAAGCGCGCCCTGGTCGACATGGCGTGCCTCTTGACCATGTGGGCGGTTGCCAAGCACGGACTTGGCGAAATCTACGGCGAGTCCGAGTAAGCAACGCAGTCTGGTCGTGGGGCGAGTCCGAGACCGGCTCTGCCAACCGCATTCCGGGTGCGATCGCGCGTGTCTGCCATGGGCTCTTGGCCAGTTATTTTTCTGACCAATGTCTGCGACGGGGCGTGGAAGCGGGCTTCCTCAGTACAGATACGGCGTCGCGCAGCCTCATTCCCCACCCCATTTCCCGCGCGACCCAGGAGACTTCAGATGAAAATCGCAGGAATCATTTTGGCCTTTCTCATGCTCACGGGCTCGGCCCTCATTGGTGTGCTCGGATCGAGCAAGTCGATGGACCTTGGCAAAGATCTGGCCGCCATCACCGACTCCATGAGCGACGCACAGCTCTCTGAGGCTGGCCTGCCGTCGCCTGGCCGCCTCAAGTTTGGAGGCATCGTCAGCATACTTGGCGCCGTTGCCGCCGTTGGCCTCCTGGTCGTGACCTTCGTGAAGAAAGACAAGATCAAGCTCGTGGCCATTGCTGCGCTGGGTCTGGCCGTGCTTGCCATCATCCTCTATCCAAGCATCGAGACCGGGCCCACCGATGGTCTAGCACCTCGCCCACAGGCCATGCTTGCCGGAGCGCTCCTGCTGCTCGGGGCTGGCGGCGCCTTCCTGGCTCAGAAAGCATCCAACAAGGCCTAGTACACACGCCTTGTGGCAGCGACGAGGGCGTCACACAGGTGGCGCCCTTTTGCGTTTGTCAGCGGCGGGTTGCAGCCAGCAAGGACTGGCGGTACTTCCGCGCTCACCACGAGCTAGCGTCGGAAGGGCGGTGCCGGTGGCGGCGGCTCGCCTGGCAGTTGCGGTGCCGCTTCATCGAGCAGAGGATCGGGGCCAAGGTGCAAATCGTCGACGTGCCAGTCGCCATTCTCCCTGACGAGGACGACCTTGTAGCGCACGCCCTCGTGGCTCCAGTTGAGCTCCGCGCGATCTTCGCTCACCAAGTAGAGTTCGCGCCACGACTCGCCGAGCTGGCCGTCCAGACTCTCTTGTAGTTCGCGCAGGCGCTCCTCAAGCGCTGTACGCCGTTCCGCGCTCAGAATCTGCAAGAGGGCGTGCAGGTCGCGACCTTTGATGGCCGCGAGAAAAACACTGAGAGCGTCCGCAGGGCTGTCAGCCTGGGTGTGACCGACAAGCGCTTGATCGAGAGTCCAGCCCTTGTTCTTGCGACGCAGGCTGAGGGTCTTGCCATCGGCAAATTGCAGCTGCGCGCGCTCCTCCAGCACCCCCTGTGCCTTGAGGCTTGCTTCCAGCTCCGCGGCTTGCACCTTGCGCTCGGCTGCGCTCTCTTTCCACATCGCGACCCATTCGCTGTAGCTGATGCTGGCCCGCAACTCGCGACTGAGCATGTTGTACACGGGCCGAGGATCGTCTCCCTGCAGCTTCTGCAAGTAAGGCTGAAATCCGGCCTGCGCGCGCACTCCCTCGCCGGGGCCACCGCATGCGGTCAAGGCCACCATCAAGGCTAGAGGTGCGAGCAAGCGGCGGCTGCGGCCAATCACATCGCGGTTGTAGCGAGCGGGCTCTGGCATTGCAAACAGCTGGCCCACAGAGCGGGCGCGGCGCCGAAGTCGGCTCAGGGAGCCAGCGTGCGCGTGAGCAACGCGTGGCATCGTGAAGAAGGGTTCACGACCCTTATCTAAGTCATCGAAATGGGACTTGGCCTGTGCTGGCGCAGCGCTTGTAATAGCCATCCTCGTTCACAATCTGCGAAGTCATCTTGACGGACGGCCACGCTTCGTAGAGGGCGTCGGGGCATGGTGCCTCGGCGCCTTTTTTTGTTCCCGAAAGCTTCCGGCCGGTGCGACTAGAGCGAGGGACCAGAGGTTTGGTGCAGGACCGTGTCGTGCGCTCGCTCGGGGTCTTTGTCAGGGAAGTCGAGGGTGTAATGCAGTCCCCGCGACTCTTTGCGCCGGCGCGCGCTCTCGACGATGAGATGGGCCACCAGGGCTAGATTGCGCAGCTCGACCACGTCGCTGGTGACCTTGAAGTCCCAGTAGTACTCGGTGATCTCCTGGCGCAAGAGCTCGATGCGGCGCAGCGCTCGATTGAGCCGCTTCTCGCTGCGCACGATGCCGACGTAGGACCACATGAATCGGCGCACCTCTTCCCAGTTGAGGGCGACGACGATGGCATCGTTGGAGTCGGTGGCATTGCCAGAGTGCCAGGGCGCGACTTGCGAGGGGCGCACCAGCTCGGTTGCTTTGACGGCCTTGGCTGCGCGCGCGCCATAGACCACGCCTTCGAGGAGCGAGTTGGATGCAAGTCGACAGGCGCCGTGCAAGCCAGAGCTCGAGGTCTCGCCAATGGCGAAGAGGTTGCGCACCGTCGTCTGGCCGTTGGCATCACAGACCACGCCACCACACTGGTAGTGCGCGGCGGGAACCACCGGTATCGGGTTCTTCGCGATGTCGATGCCAAGCTTGCTACAGTGGTCTGCGATGGTCGGAAAGCGCTCGCGCACGAAGGTGCTGTCGAGGTGGGTCATGTCGAGGAAGACCGAGTCTTGTCCCGAGCGCTTCAGCTCGTTGTCGATGGCTCTCGCCACCACGTCTCTTGGCCCAAGGGAGGCCAGAGGGTGGTATTTGTCCATGAACTCGCTGCCATCGGCCAGACGCAGAATGCCGCCTTCGCCGCGCAGGGTTTCGGAGATGAGAAAGGACTTGGCGTGCGGGTGGTACAGCACCGTCGGATGGAACTGCACAAACTCCATGTTGGCCACCTGCGCACCGATGCGATAGGCCATGGCCATGCCGTCGCCCGTCGCCACATCGGGATTCGACGTGTAGATGTAGACCTTGCCGGCGCCGCCGCTGGCCAGCACCGTGGCACGCGCGACGACGGTCATCACCTCGGAGGTGGCGTTGTTGAGTATGTAGGCGCCAAAGCAAGCAGCCTCGCCCCCGTACTTGGCCATCGACAACAAGTCGACGGCGATGTGGTTGTCGAGTATGCGAATGCGAGGATTCTTGGCGACCGCGTCGAGTAGCGCCATCTGAATGGCGTGGCCGGTGGCGTCTTGGTAGTGGGCGACGCGGCGCTTGCCGTGGCCGCCTTCGCGACCCAGATCGAAATCACCCTTCTCGTTGCGAGCAAAGGCAACGCCGAGCTCAGCCAGGCGCCGCACGTGGGCTGGACCTTCTTCGATGACGCCCTTGACGATGTCTTCCTTGCACAGGCCTTCGCCGACGCGGAGGGTGTCGGCCACGTGTTCTTCCAAGGTGTCGTCATCGCCGAGCACCGCCGCGATGCCGCCCTGTGCCCAGTTGGTGTTGGAGTCGCTTGCACCCTTCTTGGTGACGATGGTGACCGTCCCGTGCGCGCTGGCTTCTAGGGCAAAGTAGAGCCCGGCGATACCCGACCCAATCACGAGGTAGTCGGTTTGCAGCTCGACCTCAGTCGACACGAGGTGTCCTCATCGCTTGAATCTAGCCCATTTGCGCCCGGCCTGGCGTGTCAACAGGCCGCTTTGATCCGGTCTTTGGGCATTCTCGCCCGTGCCTGATAGGATAGGCAGGATCGGATGAACAGGCTGCTCCTGATAACCCCGCTGGCCCTGCTGGCGCTCGCACGACCGGCCCATGCCGACGTCTGGTCCTATACCGACGCCGAGGACGTCGTGCACTTCACCAATGTCAAGCCCACCGGCCGCGACGCGCACATCTGGAAGCGCATCCAAAAGGATCAGGACCTGGGCAAAGAGATCGCAACACGCGGAGATTGCGAGCGATGCGACAAGGTGCCTTCCCGAGACACATCCCCGGATCGCTTTGCCCGCTACGACGAGCACATCTACGAGGCGGCCAGTCTCTACCAGATTCCGGTGCCCTTGATTCGCGCGGTCATCAAGGTCGAGTCTGATTATGATCCACGTGTGGTGAGCTCAGTGGGCGCACGGGGCCTGATGCAGCTTATGCCGGCTGTCCTCGAAGACATGGGTGTCCACAGTGTTCACGATCCGCGCGAGAACATTCTCGGTGGCGTGCGACTTCTGCGCATTCTGGCCAACCGCTACGAGGGCGATCTGGTCAGGACCATCGCTGCCTATCATGCTGGCGTCGGCTCGCTCGCTCGCTATGGCGATCGCGTGCCTCCCTACGAGCACACCCGCAAGTACCTGCGCATGGTGCTCGACCGCTACTACCAATACGTAGCGGATGAGCGCGCCCAACGCGCATCCACGGCCGCTCGCTAGCTGCGAGGTGAGACTTGGTCCTGGGCCTGCTTGACGTGGCCTGTAGGCAATCGTCTAATGGACGCACCGTGGCAGAACCATCAGCGACAAGTGCTTCCAACGATCTTGAGGATCTGCTCGCCAGAGGCAGTGATTTCCTTCAGAAAGACGAAGTAGAAGAAGCCCGGGCCTGTTTTGAAAGCGCCCTGAGGCTGGTGCCCGAAGGCGACCCCGAAGACGACAAGGTGCTGGGGCTCTTGGGCCTGACCCACTTTCGACTCGACGACTTCGCGGCTGCCAGCAAGGTCTACGAGAAACTGGTTAAGAAGAATCCCAGTGATGCATCGTACCGACTCAACCTCGGCCTGGTGCACCTCAAGCTCAACAAGCCGGTAGAGGCCATCGCCGAGCTCGATCGCAGCCGTGAACTCGATCCCAGTCAGATTCGCACGGTGAGCTACCTGGGTCTGGCCTACGCCCGCAACGGCGAATACGCCCGCGCCTATGATGCCTTTCTGCGCGCGGAGCAAGCGGCACTGGCATCGGAGATGGAGCAATACCTGTCCATCGACGAGCGAAACGCCATCCGCGCCAAGGTCAGCGGGCATCAAAGTACGGCCGAGAGCGCCGAGCGCATGTTTGGTGGTGATACCGAGCAGGAGGAAAGCGTCGTCGTCGAAGCGCCGGTTGTGAGTGCGCAGGCCAGCGCTGCCAGTTCTACGCGAGCGAAAGTGGCGGAGGAGTCCTTTGCCGACCTGAGCGATGACGCCGCAGACGCCGAAGACGCCGATGACGCCGAAGACGCCGCAGACGCCGCAGACGCCGCAGACGCCGCAGACGCCGCAGACGCCGCAGACGCAGACGCCGCGCCACAGATCATCGAAGAGGCTGGCATGATCACCAAAGCCGTGGACGTTGCGGCCTTGCCAGGCAGCGCAGCGCCCAAGGGCGTTCCCCTCGGCCACGTTGCGCCACAAGCGGTCTCGACCCTGGCCACCCAGCGACTCTTGCGCCCGAGCGAGGGCGGGCAGGCCCTCGAAATTGGCGCGGGCGGCGTGCTCATCGCCCGCGTCAACAAGAAGCTCATTTCGCGCACCCAGGGCGTCATGGTGAGTTCGGGAGAGCTCGGCTTCGAGCCAGCGACCCGACGCGTGCGAGGACGCCAAAGCGATGAGGTCTTCGGCAGCGGCGACGCCAAACTCTTCGTCGTTACCGGCGAGGGCTATTTGGTGGCGTCGAGCTGCGGAGAGGTCTTCACGGCCGTTCGCCTCGACGACGACGTGCTCTATCTGCGCGAGGAATACGTCTTCGCCTTCGATCCCAATCTGCGCTGGGAGAACGGCCGTATCCCCGGATCCGATTTCAATGTCGCGCAATTTCGCGGACACGGCTGCGTAGCCATGCGCACTCCCAAAGAGCCGCTCTCTGTCAAACTCAGCTCCGATCGCGTGATGTATGTCGAGTCCGAAGTCCTCGCCGGATGGATCGGAAGGGTGGTGCCAAAGCTGGTCAAGCCCGCGGCCGGTGGACGAGCGAGCACGCCTTTCGTCGAGTGCTCCGGTGAAGGCGTGGTGCTCTTGCATGACATGCTAGGGCTGGCTTGAGTCAAAGCGACGACGAGCAGCCGGCCTTCGCGAGCAAGCAGACCGTCAAGCTGCGGCCGCTGCGCGAAGAGATCACCGACATCCCCAACCTGATCACGCTGGCGCGCATCGGGCTGATACCGCTCATCCTGGTCTTCATCGACAACTACAGCCCGGAGATGAGCGCGCTCTCGGCTCTCATCTTTGCTTTTGCCGCGGCCACCGACTTTCTGGATGGCTATCTGGCCAGGCGTCTTGGCCTGGTCACCGTGGTCGGCAAATTCCTCGACCCGCTCGCCGACAAACTCATCGTGCTCTCCACCCTGGTCATGTTGGTAAGCGCAAGCCGCGTGCCGGCGTGGTTGGTCATCTTGCTCATGGCCCGCGAACTGGCGATCACAGGCCTGCGAGCCATCGCCTCGCAAGAGGGCTTCGTGATTTCCGCTGGCGCCGGCGGCAAGACCAAGACGGCGCTGCAGCTTACCGGCATCATCTTTCTGCTCTTCCACTTTCCCTATCCGATTCTCTTCTTCGACCATGCTCTCGACTTTCACGAGGTCGGCATCGTGCTGCTCTACCTATCACTGATCATGTCGATTACCTCCGCTGTCGAGTACTTCCGCTTTTTTGCGGTTGCGGCTTCCAAGCAACAAACCGAGCTCGCCGCCGAAGGCATCACGCGCGCCGGCTTGAAAGAGAAGGCAAAGAGCAAGCGCAAAGCAAAGAAGCGCCTGCGCCGGGTGCGCCGCCTGCGACCGAGTGAGCGGGCCCAGAGCCGCAGCGAAGTTCGGCGCAAGAAGCGCTGAGCGAAGCGTCGCGCTCGCTGGCTTCGGAGCAGGTCTTGCTGCCTATGGGGAGGCGCCCCCGGCGGGCGCAGGTCTGCGGACAGGCAAGTGGCCACTCGGGTAGCCACGATCGAGGTTGCAGTGGATAGCAAGGACGCCCACCCCCGAGGTGATCTGTGCAGCCTAATAGCTCGTAATTACAGCGATGAGTCGGCTTCCGCTCTCGGCATAGGCCTTGCTCCACTGGCTGGGGTGCAGGCGCCTCGTCCAGAGTTTCGAAGTGATCTCGTTGCCAAGCCCATCACCGTGGGTGCCACGCGCCTCATCGAGCTGCACGATCCCAAGAAGGGACGCACGCTGCGCTTCTCCGAGGCTGGCTATTCAATCGCCTACCTGCTCAACGGCAAGCGCACCCTGGTTGAGGTTTCCACCGAGCTGTTCAAGCAGCGCGGCCTGCGGCTGACGGTCGAGAAGCTCACGGCCTTGGTCGAGCAACTCGAGCTCCTCGGTTGCATGATCTGTGACCCCAATCTAACCGTCCCCTACAACGCACTTAAGACCGTCGCGATTCCCGTGCTCGGCGACGGCGGCGTCGACGAAGCGCTGGCAACCGTGGCTCTCGGGGCCGAGGCCTTTAGCGACTACTACACCATCGTGCCAAGCGATGAGGTCGAGCCCATTCGAGCACTGGTCGACGAAGATGTTGATGCCAAGGTCAAGGCCATGGCCGAAGCCATCGTGAAAGGACAGGCTAGCCTTGGCCAGGCGAGTCGAGCCCGCCCGGCGCGGCCCATGAATCCACCCCCCGTTCCAGCGCCGGTGCCCGGCCAGGCGCGCAGCAAGCCCAGAGCGACCCCAGCGCCGCCACTCGCTGCCAAGGCCAAGGCCGAGGTCTTGCCCGAGTTGCCGCCCTTGCCAGCCTGGCCGCCCCTTGAAGACTCGATGCGGCGCGAGCGAGCGCAGGCACGTGCGCGTTCCCTGCAACGTCAGGCCGACCTGGCACCGGTACAAGAGGCTCGTCACTTTCCCGTTGCGCCCGCTTCCTCCAAGATGATGCGCAAGCCTCACAGCGGTCCGCACGCACTGTGGTTGGCAACGGGCTTCTTCGCGGCCGCTCTGGTCTGGGCCAGCTGGGCACTCTTTCGCTTGGTCTAAGAGCGGGCTCTTGCAGCATCCTGCTTCGTGCGGCGTCTTGCTTCTTCCAGCCTGCGCAAGCGCGACGCCGGCATGTACCGACGCGCCTAGTTGACGCTGATCGCGATGAAGCTCAGGAAGCCTGGCAGCACCGGTACGCCGCTGGCGCTAAGCAGAGCGGAACCCGAGACCTCGAAACTAACCGAGCTTTCGACGCTGGGAACTCCGACCATGATGCAGGCGCCACGTGTGCCCGTGAGGCCCCCGCTGGACCAGTCGTTCGGGTCGTTGGGACCGTCGTAGACCGGTGCACTGACAGTTCCAACCGGTGGCGTGATCTCCGCATCGGCAAGCGGCAGCCCGTCTTTGACCAAATAGGTTGCGATGCTCGCCGAGGCGTCGGGCTCGATCAGACCCACGTCGTTGAGCAGGCTCTGCCAGGTGAGGTCAGGGATGGCCGGCAATTCGAGATTGAGGGCCGCGTCATCGACAAGCTTGATGGGACTAAGAACATCTCTGAATCCATCTGCGCCCTCGGCGATCTTCAAGATGGCGTCCGTGCCGCCAGGGGAGGGCAAGGAGAAGCTGCCATCACTGGCCGTGGTCGTGCTGGCTCCCGAGCCAAGCACCACGATGGTGATGTCGGCAAGCGCGGTGCTAGCGTCGCACGCCAATGGCTCGCGCATGTCGTCAACCAGACAGAGGCGACCGCTGATGCGCGCGCCGTCTTGTGCGTCAGGCTGTGAAGGCATGGCGTCGCTTCGACCACCACCACCTCCTCCTCCTCCGCCGCCGCCGGGGCGACCATAGGGTCGAGGCGCCTCGTCGGCACAGCTGGCAAGAGAGGCGAGCAGGAAGAGCAAGGGCGATAGGCGGCGCATGATCGTGGTACCAGGGTAGTCAGAGGGATTGCTTGGCTGCCAGTTTTTCTTCGCGAATGGCGCGCGCGACCAGCCACAGGCCGAGGGCGATGACCGGGATGGAGATGAGTTGCGAGGTGGACAGTGGACCGAGAGCCCCGCGCGGATCATCGCGGAGAAATTCGATGAGCACGCGAAAAATCCCGTAGAGACTCAACATCAGCCCAAAGACCAGCGCCCGACCGGCAGCGAATTGGCCGCGCAGCAACTTGGGTAGGAGATGACGTAAGAACACGTATAGGCTCAGTGCAAAGACAAGCTCGTAGAGCTGGGTCGGGTGTCGATCTTGAAAGTGACCCGGGAAGCGCACGCCAAACACACTGTTGGTCTTGCCCCCGTAACAGCAGCCATTCAAGAAGCAGCCCATACGCCCAAAGGCCAGACCCAGCATCGCGGGCGCGGCCATGACATCGGCGACCACCAGCTTTGGCATCGACTTGCGAGCCATGAAGATCCAGGCGCCGGGCAGGGCCAGCAGCACGCCGCCGTAGTAGGTGAGGCCGCCCTGCCAAAACTTGATGGCCGCCAGACAGTCGCCGGGCGGGTAACACATGCTGCGCTGGCTGCCGGCGAGCACCGCATCGCGAGCACTGAGGTTGCACAGGTAGTCAAAGCCGCACTCCTTGTTGGTCTGGCAGAATTTCACGGAGGTGTCGACCGGATCGACGAGTCGCGAATCGGTGCATAGATGGATGAAGTCCTGCAAAGAGCCATCGGTCAGCACGGCCAGGAGGCGAGCCCCAAGGACGCCGAGCAGGAGCATCAAGATGCCGAGGTCGACAATGCGCACGCCATCGATGCCAAGCGCTTCGGCATCCCGCCTGGCGATGAAGATGGCGGCAAAGAAGCCGAACATGATCATCGTCAGGTAGGCGGGCACTTGCGCGCCCGCGAAGTCGAGCAGAATGGGATGCATGGGCGCCCTCGCGCCGGTTTAGCTTAGTGCATCAGCACAGCGCAGGCACAGATCACTTGGCTCACTGGCCATCTCTTCGTACCAGCGCCAGCAGCGCTCGCAGCGCTCGCCGGGTGCCTGGCCCACTTCGACGCTGCCGTCGCTGCCTTCGCCGAGCACGACCTTCGAGACGATGGCCAGGTTGGCAAAGGTCGCGAGGCTCTTTTCGAGAATGGCTCGATCGGCGGCCGGGGCGTGGATCGTGAGACAGGCGTCTTCCGAGCGGTGCTTCTGGGCACGGAAGGCTTCCAGGGCCTTGCCGCTCTTGTCGCGATACTGGCGCAGGAGCTGGTAGGTGTGTTGCGCCGG
>JAHEAK010000114.1 GCA_024642805.1 Kofleriaceae bacterium
GGTCTGATTGCCGGCGCTGCCATGTCATGGGCGCGAGCGCTGGGCGAGTTTGGTGCGACGCTGATGTTCGCCGGCAACCTGACAGGCGAGACGCAGACGCTCACCCTCGCGGTCTACACCACCTTCGAATCCGACATGCGGGCAGCGCAAGCTGTGTCGCTGCTGCTGGTCGCTGTCGCTTTTACGCTCTTGTACACACTGACACTCAAGACTGGACGCGGTCTGGAGACAGGGGAATAGATGCTAGCCGTTGATGTAGAAATGGAAATCGGAACGCTCAAGCTTCGCGCAACCTTGCCGAAGTGCGAAGGCACCACCGTGGTCATTGGGCCAAACGGTGCCGGCAAGAGCACCTTTCTCAAGAGCATCCTTGGCGAGGTACGTCCCGATCGCGGCAGCATCACGCTGGGAGAGCGTTCGCTCCTGTGCACGAGCTCGCGTCTGCACGTGCCCACCGAGCACAGGCGCCTTGGCTACGTGCCGCAGAAGTACGCACTCTTTCCACACATGACCGTCTTCCAAAACGTTGCCTTCGGCCTGCGCATACGCGGCCGCAATGAGCGCAAGGAGCGGGTCATGGAGCTGCTCAGCGATCTGCGCATCGATCATCTGGCAGCGCGCAAGACCACCACCCTCTCCGGCGGTGAGTCACAGCGAGTGGCCCTGGCGCGCGCGATGGCGACGCGCCCACATGCCTTGCTCCTCGATGAGCCCATGGCGGCTCTGGACTCGGATGCTCGTCGCAAGGTGCGTCGCTTCCTGGCGGTGCGACTGCGCGCCACCGGCATCCCGACCATCGTCGTGAGCCACGACATTGCCGATGCCGAAGCCCTCGGCGATCGCGTGGCCGTGCTCGAGAAGGGCCAGATCGTCCAGGTCGGCACCCTGAGCGAGCTGCGCGCTCACCCAGCTACCCCCTTCGTGCGCCAGTTCCTCGACACGCGCCCCGCCGAACCGACCCCCATGGTCAACGAAATCGGCGCGGTCTCCTGATCGCGTCCTGTTCGGAGCCGCCGCGGCTAATCGTCGCTCGCGCTTTCAAGCTTCACCTCGAGATGCGGGCCCACAAGAGCGCATGGCCGCGTCCCTTAACCGCCAACAAGCTAGGGCGCGCGGGTCTGGTGAGAGTTGCCGAGCTCCCCAGCTCCCCTCAGTAAACTTCGCAGAGCTACGCCGCCCTTGCAGGCCGATCGAGCCGCAAGCCGATCTACGAAATTTACTGACCGCTTTTTCCGCCATGCCTCCGCACCGCGACCTTCTTAGGGTCCTCGCTGGCTTTTTTGCGCGATACTGGTCAAGCTCGCCCGAACTTCTCGGGGCGACCTACCTACAGCTGGACACAGCTCGATCGGGGGTTGAAAGGCAGAGTCATGAATTACGTTTGCGGCGAGTTTGCGGACCAGGATTGTAGATGTCGAGCTTCTGGCCTTTGGCCAGCGTTGTTGGCGATTTTCATCGCGTCATGCTCAACACCATCGGCAAATGGAGGCGCTGACGCTGGTGCCGAGGCCGACGCGAGCGAGGACATCGACGCTGCAGAAGCTGACGACGCGAGCATCGACGCCGCGGGTTTGACCTGTTCAGGCTCGTACCTAATCGCGACGGATGAGGAGCTGGCGAGCATCGCCGATTGCACGCAAATCAGCGGTTCCCTCTCTTTCGATGGCAGCATGCTGAACATCGACCTGCCACTCCTGCAAGAGGTCGCAGGCAACCTCAGCATTGCTGGGCAAATCGTGTCGATGTCAATGCCTGCCCTTTCCACGATTGATGGCTCGCTCACCGTCACGGACGTGTACTTGCTGACAAACTTGGATGGCCTATCTGGTCTCCGTAATCTGGCCGGAAATCTGACCCTGCATCTGTTGCCCTTCCTGGAAACTAGCGATGGCCTCTTGGGGCTCACGCAGATTGGCGGTGGCATTACGATGAGCGAGCTCAATGCTCCGGTGACCGGTGGGCTCGGCAACGTCACATCGATCGGAGGCGACCTCTCGATCAGCGGAAATGCAGGGACCACGTTCACCGAGATCAATGGCCTCTCCTCCCTGTCCGCGATTGGCGGCAGTGTCATCATCGAGAACAACGATTTTCTGGCGAACGTCGGTGGATTGGGCGCCGTCTCCACCGTCGGAGGAGACTTTACAATCATCGAAAATCCACTGCTCGGCGACCTCAGCGGCTTGAGCGCAGTATCCTCCATTGGAGGAAGCCTTCTCGTCGATCGCAATGACTCCCTCACCGCTGTCGGCGGACTAAGTGGACTCAGCTCTGTGGCAGGAGACTTCACACTCTCGCAGAATCCGTCACTCACGAGCCTAACAGGTCTCTCAAGTCTAAGCTCGGTCGGAGGACGTTTGCAGGTGAGTCGCAATAGCATCCTCACGAACCTCGACGGCTTTCCCGTGCTCAACAGCGTGAGCGGAGACATCGTCGTCGACAACAACAACTCGTTGGTCAACGTCGACGGACTGAGCCCCTATACCAACCTGGGTGGCGGTCTCTTCTTGCGCAACAACGCCCAGCTGGCGGATCTGTCCGGCCTGGCAAACCTCACCGACATAGCTGGCTCCTTCGTCCTTACTGCCAATGGCGACATTGCCACCTTAGCTAGCCTGGCTGCGCTCGTCAGCGTGGGCGGTAATCTGGAGATTCGGGATCAAAACCAACTCACCAATCTCGACGGTCTGGACGCGCTTGCTGCCGCCGGCGGTATCGCCATCGGCTCATGCGGCGCCCTCACTCGAATTGACGCCCTGGCCGGAGTACCCGCACTGACCGGCTCCTTGGCACTTGAAGGCCTGCCCGCGCTACAAAGCCTCAATGGCCTGGACGGCCTGACAGCCGTGAGCGGTGACGTCTTGCTCACCTTCCTGCCCCTGGTGTCAAGTTTGGCTCCGCTCTCATCGCTGACGAGCGCCGCGAGCGTGACCCTCCGAAGCCTGGACCAGCTGACCGACTTCACTGGCCTTGCGTCATTGGCTTCCATCGGCAATGAACTCTTCTTCGGCAATGGACTCTTCGTGCGATCCTGTCCCGCGCTAACGAGCCTTGATGGACTGTCGGGCCTCAACTCGCTGCGCGGCACGGTGTCCCTTCTCGACAATCAGAATCTCACCAGCATCTCCGCCATCGGTGGGCCGACCTTTGTAGACCCCGTTGATGTCATCGTTGATACCAACCCCGCCCTGCTCAACCTCGATGGCCTCGATGGCATTGCCTCGCTCACGGGCAAGCTCACGGTGGTACGGAATGCCGCATTGCTCGACCTGGACGCTCTGGCGAGCATCACGACCGTAGCTGGCAATGTGCAGGTGAAGCTCAATGACGTCCTCACGCAGCTCAACGGCCTGTCGGGCCTTAGCTCAGCGGCAAATCTCCTGGTGCAAAGCAACGCCGCCCTGACAAATCTCGACGGACTCAGCAATCTGGCTAGCGTAGCCCTCCAGATGGACATCAGCGCCAATTCGGCCCTCGCCAGCGTGTCAGGTCTGAGCGCATTGCAGTCGGTGGGGGAGCTCCTGCGATTTGGTGACAACTCGCAGCTATCGAACCTCGATGGCCTGTCACCGAACCTTGTTGTCGGCTGCCTCATTCTCGATGGAACCTCCTTGACACAGATCGATGGCCTGTCTGGCATTACCGCGCTTCCTGTCCTCCAAGGCATACAGATAACCAACAATGATCTTCTCGAGAATCTCGACGGACTCGTCAACCTCACTGACGCTCGCAGAGTGCTCATCGGAGGCAACGACATTCTCCCGAGTCTGGAAGGGCTCGTCGCTCTTGCTTCGGTGAGCGATTTTCTCAGCATCGAGAACAACGCCGCCCTAAGTGAGCTTGGTGGATTCCCTGCTCTGACCTCGCTTGGCGGCAATTTGGCGATACTAGACAATCCGCAGCTCTGCCAATCGCAAGCTAACGCCCTGGAAGCGGCGCTAAACGCAGCCGTCTTTCTCGGCAATGTCTTCTTCTCTGGAAACTCGCCTTGCTAGTGCGCGGCCCTCGCACTCCCACCTTGCCTCCAGAGCGGCTGCTCACCGTCTATCTGGCTGGCCTTCTGATCTCGAGCTGCTCGTCCACGCCCGAGTTCGGAGCTGCGGATGGAGACGTGTTGGGTGCGCTGGTCGACGCAAGAGCGGCAAGCGACGCGGCGCCCGTCACCGTTCCCCATCGTGACGGCGCCGTCACCGACGCCGGCCAGGATGCCAGTGAGGCTTTGGCTGATGCGACGGTGATCGACGCGAGCATCGCCGATGGCGCCATCGCATCGCAGCCACAGCGCTTGCTCTACCTTGCCGACCAAAACATCGATGGCGTTGTAGAACTCTTCGTCTCGAGCACGGACGGGGCCACCACCGCCTCGTATCAGGTAAATGAGCCCCTGGCGATTGGCACGGACGTGCTCGATTTCTCGACCAATGGCAGCGGCACCATGGTGCTGTACGCGGCCACGACTCTAGAGCCCGCTGGCGCAACAGAACTCTTCGTAGCGAATATAGGCAGCGTCGACACTGACGGAACACCACCCGGCAACCCCATTCGGATTCACGACGACCTGCCCACCCAGACGGGCCTTGCCAGCATGGGCGTCATCCACGCCGAATGGGTACCCGCCACAGATCAGATCGTGTTCACAGCGGCCTTGCAGTCGGCGGCCCAGAGCGAGCTCTACCTGAGCACCCTGGGGCCAACGGGCTGGGCCGCTCCCCTCAGGCTCAGTGGCGGCCTGTTGCAGGACTTGACCGTGACTGACTTCGCCATCGCCCCCGATGGTGCCAGCGTACTGTTCCGCGCCTCTCAGGGCGCAGGCACCGTGCACGAGCTCTATTGGATCGATCTCGATAGCGCCACGCCCGCCCTTGCCGCCAAGGTCTCGGGACCACTTGCCAACGACAACGGAGACGTTGCGGCCCGAGAAGTTGGCAGCGCTGGCTACGACTGGGCTGCAGATTCGTCGCAGTTCTACTACGTGGCCGATCAGAATGCGGTCAACACCAAGGAGCTCTTTGTGGTTCGCTTCTCTGCCGGCTCACCCCAAGAGGGGATTCGCGTAAATGGCGAGGTCTCATGGGAAGGGGTTGACCATGTGCGCTGGTCTCCCAATTCGCGCTGGCTTGCGTATGTCGCCCGCGAGGGCCTGGAGTTTGGTACAGGTCTGCTCTTGGTGGACACGCTACTGCCGACGCTAGCGACCGGCCAACTCGTCGGGGGCTCGCTCTATCCAGAGGGTAGCTTCATGACGAATCCGCCCTTGTGGGCGCCCGACAGCAGTGGCATCGCATTCCATGCGACGCAGCTCGAAACGGGTGGGCAAACGACCGAGCTCTTTCATGTGGGCACCTCCGGCCTCGTGCCCACGGCAGCCTTGCGCATAAACGGAGCCCTGAGCTCTGGTGGACGTGTGCCGGCGGGCGGATCTCGAGAGCAGACGATGGCTTGGGCCCCCGACTCGAGCTACCTGGTATATCTCTCAGAAGAAGCCATTGCGAACCGACTGGAGCTCTTTGCTGGTCGCTCTGGCTCGGGCGGCTTCGAGGCTCCTATCCGGCTCAGTGGCCCTCAAAGCTTTGCTGCCAACCAGGTAACTTCTAACCTCACACCGATTTCGGCCGACGCTTCGAAGGTGCTGTTTCGGTCCAACAAGTCCATTGGCGTCGATGAGCTCTTTGTTGTCGAAATGAGTACAAGTCCACCCAGCCCATTCGCCAAGGTGAATGCACCATTGACACTGGGAGGGCAGGTCGTCTTCACCGCCGTTGAGGACAGGAGTTTTCAGTGGTCTCCCTCTGGAGAACTCGTCGCCTATATGGCCGATCAGGAGCACGCGAGTGTGGTCGAACTTTTCGTGGTCCTGGTCAGTAACCTTCAGCACTCCGTACTAGCTTCGGCGCCCCTCGTAAGTGGCGGCGATATTCTCAAGTTTGAGTGGGTGAGATAGATGCTCGGGCTAGCGATCACGGCCGTGCATCCAACTTCGTCAAGGACATCAAGACACATGCACCAAATAAGACTTTTTCCATTCATGGTCGCCGTAGCCATGAGCCTGGCCTGTAGCTCAACGCCCACGGCAACGTCCGATGCCAGCCCCTCTCCCGAAGCAGTGGACGCGGCCGTGACGCCGGCCGACGCGGCCGTGACACCGGCCGACGCGGCTCCGGATGCTGGGCCTTTGGAAGCATGCCTGCCACCCGCGGGACCAGCACCCAGCTTGGGCCCACGCAACGATCTCGTCGCGGCCGCTGGACCTCTTGCCGGTGGCAGTGTCGATACGATTGCGATCACCCCAGACAGTGCCACGGTGGTCTTTATTGCCGACACCGAGACAGTCGGCGTCAAGAGACTGTACACCGTGCCCGTTGCCGGAGGCGCTATCACGCGCCTGTCCCACAATGACCAGGCGTCTCCAGGCCAGGACGTCGAAGACTTTGCCATCACACCAGATGGGCAGCGAGTCATCTTTCGCGGTGACGTTGACCAGCCCAATCGCTTCCAACTCTACAGCGTGGCGATTTCGGGAGGTGCTGTTACAACGCTGAGCGACGCCTCGTTCCAGGTGTTCGGGCAGAATCTCACCATTACACCCGATGGTGCGTGGTTGGTGTTCACCGCTCAGCACGATGCACCCGTACTGCATACCCTTTTGCACAGCGTTCCGGTCGCTGGTGGAACCATCAACACACTCTCACATCAAGGGGGCTCATCGAGCCAGGATGTCCAGAGCTTTCATGCAAGCGCTGACAGCTTGCGGGTTGTGTTCGCCGGCGACACGGAGGTCGAGAATCGCGAGCGTATCTACAGCGTGGCTATCACGGGCGGTGCCATCACTAGCTTGCTTCCCGATGGCTCGACACCTCTCACGAGAATCTACAGCGAGTTCGCTCTGACCAACGACTCCGAGTCGGTCATCTTCGTCGCAGAGCCATCGCCGGGCGCTCCCGATCAGCTCTATCGCGGATCCCTTGTCGATGGCACAGTCACGCTTCTCTTGGAGGAGGTTGACGGAACTCCCTTTTCCGATATCTTCGATCCGGAGGTCGGAAGCGGCGATTACCTGTTCTTTTCGGGAAATCTCGCTGGCTCCACGAAATCCGATTTCTTTTCCGTCTCACTTCTCGATGGCTCGAGCGAACTCCTGACCAAAGGCATCGGGCGAAATTCTCGCAATCGAAATCAGCACATCAGCCCAGACGGTCTGTACGCATTCTTCGCAGGGACCTCTCCCGAGGGAGTTCTTCGCATCTACTCGACACTCATGGCAGGTGGTCCCCTGGTTACCCTGTCGCAGAACATCTACGAGACCGTCGACCGGGCGACCTACTTCCCTCTCGTTACCGCTGACTCGCGCCGCGTCGTCTACTCAGGAAACCCTGATCCCGACGGCGTGAACCGCTTCTACGCGGTGTGCATACAAGGAGGTGCGGAGCCTCAACGCTTAACGCCGAACGATGAACCCAACACGGATCTTGGCGCCTCTTTCGCGGATGCCAAGCTGTCCGCCGATGGTCGCTTTGCCCTGATCAAGGGCGCATTCCTCTACAGCAACGTGGAGCAACTCTTTGTCAGTGACATGCTAACGGGAGCCATTCTGACCGTAGACAGCAACGTAAACGACCCAGCACTGTCGGTGGACGAGTTTCTGATCAGCCCCGACGGTGCCTGGATTGTCTTTACCGGAGATCAGCTCTTCGATGGCGTGCGGCGCCTGCACAGTCGCCAGCTACTCAAGCAGCCCAGGTCTACAGGGAGCTCGGCGACCATTGAAAATACGAGACCCCTCGTGATTCGGGCAAGTTCAGGTTCATCCTGGTTGGTGCGGTTACAGCAGCGGCGGAGACATCGACGAGGTACAAATCTGCTCGATCGGGAACGTCCTGTGAGCCGTTGTACATCAGCATCGAGCTGTCCCCGGACCACACATGGTCATAGATCTCGCCGTCGGGTGGCGACAGCCCCGGTGTAATCTCGGCATTCACTCTCTGGATGCCAGCGTCTGGGCACAACAGGTCGGCGAGGAAGAGCTCGTACAAGCCCTCGCTCTCTGGGTCTGCGAGGAAGCTGACTCTCCGCCCATCCAAGGACACGCCAACCTTCGCCCTGACCTGTCGCGTGGTGGGCATCGCTACTTCGCTGAGCTCGCGTACGCTTGCGTCCTCGCGACCGAGATACAGCCGCGTACCACCCGAGCGCGTGCTGGTGGCACGAAAGATGATTCCGCTCGAGTCTGGAATCCAAGCGTACGAGAAGGTCGTGAGTGCCTCCCCAAGTAGCGCTGGCTCGGTGCTGCTCTCGGTAGGTCCCCAATGCAGCTTTTGGACGCTCGGCAAAAGGGCGATGCTGTTGGAGTCAGGTGCAACCTGATAGCTCATGGCATTTGTCGAAAGCGAGCCGCTTAACAGAAGCTCGCTCGAGCTGCTCAGATCGAGAGCGAAGATGTGGTTGGCCCGCTCGTAGATGATGTGCGAGCCATCGGGCGTCCAGCTTGGATCTCTTCCAATTGGCATCGGGCCGGTGCTTGTGCTGACCTGTCCCAACTCGATGTCGACTACGCGCAGCTCTCCACCGCTGGCGGTGTCTACAAGGAAAGCAAGTCTGGAGCCGCTGGGCGACCAGTGAAGGCTCGGCGAGAGATGATCATCCGCTTGCAGAGAGGTGAGCTTTTCTCGGGCGCTCGGCTGCGATGAAGAGACATCGGAGACGTAGAGGTCTAGCTGGTCGACGGAGTCTTCGTTGGCAACGTAGGCCAGATGCTTCGAATCGCTCGACCATGCAAAGCCCTGCACGTCGGAGTCGATAGAGCTGAACGCGCCGTTGACTCTCTGGGGAACGAGAGTGCCCGCCGTCATGTCTACGACGAAGAGCTCGCGAAGGTTGTCGAGGTTTTCCTCGGCTACGTAGGCCAGCTTGGTGGAGTCCGGAGAAAACGCGTAAGCAAAGACGCCACCGCCAGGCACCATGGGACCGTTGACCTTGCTTGCGGACCCGGGCACGGCGCCCGCCATGTCGACGACATAGAGTTCGGCAATGAGTCGATCCTCCTGATGAGCCAAATAGGCCAGGCTTTGCCCCGACGGGGCCCATACGAAGGGGAGCGCCAGATCGGTCGGCGAGCCAACAACGGTGCCACCATCAATGATGGGTCCGTTGAGCTTGATGGCCGGCCCCGGTACGCCCTCTTCAACCCGCACCGCCCACATTTCATCGGGATGATTCGGGGTGCCTATGCTGACAAAAGCAGCCCAGTAACTTCCGGCCATCTCAGCGGAGGAGGTGCTTGCCTGACACGGAACGCCCTGGTCGGCGTCAGGCGCTACCGCATCCGCGCTTGATGCATCCGCGATCGAACTCGGAGTGTCAGAGGCACCTGTCTCGGAGCACGAGCAGAGGCAGAGGCACACGAGGAACGAGGTCAGACGCATTCCGCATGCTAGCCACAGGCCCGACCGTGGCGCTAGCTAGAAGTCAGTTCTAGCCAGCGAAAAAACCATCAGTAAAACTCGCAATTTCCCGTCGGCAGGCCTCTTCCCGGAGCAAGCGAAAGCTTGGGGAGCATTCGAAACGCGCCTTAGGCGGCGACCTTGGTCTTGGCCTCGGCCTTCGCGCTTCTCGCTGCCCGCTTGGCGATGTCTTTGGCCTCGCGCTCGGTGCCGACATAGGGCTCGCGGGTTCCGAGCCAGTTGTCCATCCATGGGCGCACCACGCACCAGTTGGCGTGCTGATTGGGTCCCATGTGATGATCGTAGTGCCAGGGCAGGTTCTCGCGGGCCCACTCGGGATCCTCGTGAGAGCGGCGGTGCTTGAAGTAATACTCGCCGATGCAGTACAGGGCCGTGCCGGTGTAGAAGGGCGCAATGGGCGCCAATGGCAGCACCATGAGGCCTGCACCGATCAGCGCCAAGAGCTCCTTGCTCTGCGCGTGCCAGCCGAAGGGCGAACGCCCGTAGGTCTCGTCGACCATGCCGTTGCGTCGCGAGTTGCCGTGGTGCTCATGCCAGTGAAAGGCCCACAGGCTTTTCTTGTTGCGACCGAGTTTGTGCAAGACGTGTTTGTGCATGACCCATTCGGTTGCGTTGGCGACGACGAGAGCTATTGGAATTCCGATCATTTGACTGCCTTTGCGATGCGAGCCTTGCCTTTCATGGCTCAACAAATATAATGACCAAATCGTCACTGTTTTCAAAGAACAATGCGCAAACCTCCTATAACTATCGAAGATTCCAAGGTTCCGAGGCTCCCCTCGGAACGCCCTGGGCCCGAAGGAGGCAAGCGGGACGCCAATCGACGCCAGCAGGTGGCGCGCATCTGCGAGGCTGCTCTCGAGCTCTTCTGCGCGGCCGGCGTCGAGTCGGTGACCATTGATGACATCGTCAGCAAGGCGGGCGTCGCCAAGGGCAGCTTCTATCGCTACTTTCAAGGTAAAGAAGAACTCGTAGACGCGCTCTTCTCGCCGGTCGCCGATCGCATGCGCGAAGCTCTCGCCACCTGCGAGCTCGATATGAAGCAGGCACGAGGCCCAAGCGAGCTCACCCGCGTCTACGGCAGCCTTGGCTTGGCGGTCGCTGGCATCATCGCTGCCAACCTGGGCGTGTTGCGCCTCTACCTGCAGGAGAGTCGCGGACCTGATCTGGGTTCGCGCAAGCCCATCGTCGCGCTCAGTCGCGATTTGGAAGAGACGGCCTTCGAGCTCACGAGGGTGGCGCGCGAGCATGGCCTTTTGCGCACCGACTACGACTATCGACTGGGCACCCTGGTCAGCATCGGTGCCATCGAGCGCTTGCTGGCCGCCTACCTGGCCGGCGAGCTCTTCACCGAATCCACCGACATCGCTGGCGAGCTCATTCGGGTCATTCTCGATGGCATTCGCGCGGCCACCCCACAAGCCTGATGCACAGGGATCCTGCCCTGGCCATAGCGCGGCGCATCGCCACTTCCCCCCACGGCCAAGACAGTGCCCGCGGCCAAGACACTTCCCGCGGCCAAGACAGTGCCCGCGGCCAAGACACT
>JAHEAK010000115.1:0-670 GCA_024642805.1 Kofleriaceae bacterium
CAGCTCGGTCCAGGCAGGCTGAATGGGGGTTTTGGCAAGCTCAAGCGTCTTGGCCTGGCTCTCGCCCAGGAGCACGGCGATGCTGGCCGCCGCTACCGCAACCGGCTTGGACTCTGGGCTCCCTGCCTGCACCCGTGCCTGCATGGCCCGCGCGATGATGCGATAGCCCTTGGTGTCGGCTGGGCGTGAGGCGATGCGGGCGCGCATGGCACTGGCTACGCGGTCGACATGGATGCGAGCGCTGCGCATGTCGTTGCGGCCAATATAGAAGGCTATCAGGCCATCGAGGGCCTGGTCACTCGAGGGATCGAGATCGAGGGCCACTCGCAGGGCGCGCTCGGCTTGCTGGGGATTGTTGAAGCCCTGCAGGAAGATCTCGGCCATTCGCTGCAAGTAAGAGATCTTCTCATCCGCTGGAGGATCTTGCTTGATGAGCTGCTCGCAAGCGCCGAGGGCCAGTTTGAAGTCGCCAGTCTTTACGCCTAGCGAGGCTAGCTCTTGCAGGGCCACGGTGTCGTTTGGATCGATGCTGACGACCTTGTGAAATGACTTGAGTGCCCAGCTTGGCTCCGGCAGGTGTCGAGAGTAGATCGTGCCGAGTCGCGAGAAGATGTCCTTGAGGACCGCGGGCTCGCTCTCCAGACGTGCGCGCACCATGAGTGCCTCCGCA
>JAHEAK010000115.1:680-10990 GCA_024642805.1 Kofleriaceae bacterium
CCCACTTGGATTCGCGCCAGCACAGCTCCGAGACGGCAACCACCGCGACTTTGTCGTTCGGGCGCTCGGCCAGGACGGCTCGCAGGTGCTCCATGGCCTCCGCAGCGTTTTGCAGCTCATCGAGCAAGAGCTTGGCCAGGGCGTGGTGAAGCTCGCAGCGTGCGAGAGACTCGGTCTCGACAGCGAGGCGCTGGCTCAGCAGTTGGGCCAGATCTTCATAGCGCTCCTGCACTGAGAGAAGCCGTCGCAGGCGCACGAAGGCCTCTCGATTCGTTGCGTCGACCGCAAGTACCTTGCGCAAGGCATCGACGGCCTGCGGGCCCTGCTCGGCCTTGTCCATAAGGCATGTGCCAGCGAGCAGGTAGAGCTCGGCTCGGGCCTCGTCGGTCTCGACATTCGCGGCCTCAAGAAGGCAGGCCTCCGCCAGTTCAGGCCACAGCTCGTGGTCCAGCGCCAGGTCGCGCCATGCAAAGAGGGCTGGAGCAAAGCCAGGGCGAATCTGCACCGCCGCCTTGAAGCGCGCGAGGGCTTGTTCTTGCCGATCGAGGCTGCGCCAGGTCTCGCCGGAGCGCACCAGGAAGGCCGCACGAGCGCGCTGGTCCTCACTGAAGTAGCTTGCGGTCAAGGCCTCCAGTTGGGCCAATTCCTCGCTCGGTCCCTTGGCGCTTGCCTGCGACTCAAGGAAGAGCAAGGCCTCGCGACAGCCCGGATCATCTTCGTAGGCTTGCACGAAGTCGGCTGATGCTTCGGCTTCGACGCGGCCGAGATGAACACTCAGATGAGCCCGCTCGCAAAGATACGCGCAGCGTTCGCGGCCAGCTTGGAGAGTTCCCAGGATGCGGCCCGTCAGCAGGCGCATAGGTTCGCCGCGTGTCTGTTCGCTGCCACGCTGCCCGTACTCGCGCTCGAGAATTCGCTGATACATGGCGTTGTCAGGAGCCGCCTTGGACGCAGACTCCCAGAGCATGAGGGCTGAGTCGAAGTCTCCGCGCAGCTCGCCATCAATGCGCGCGAGCTCGGCACAGGCATCGGCCTTGGCCAGAGAATCGCCGCTTTCTTCGGCGTGGCGCATCTTGGCTAGAGCGGTCTCGCCGAGCTGGGCACTGGCACCCGCTTGCCACGAATAGCGCTGGTAGTCGTACTCGATCAGAGGATCATTGGGGTTGGCCGTCAGCAAGGTGGCGAAGAGATCCGCTGCGTCGTCGGCCTTGCCCGCTCGGGCCAGCTCCTCGCCTCTGCGAATTTCGGCGCTCAGATTGTCGTGCTCCACGAGCGGTCGACTCGAGCTGCTGACGCTCGTGCTGGCACTCGGGGCCGCGTTGCCGCTCAGTAGATCGATGGCGGCCGCAAAGCCTGGCCGTCGGTTGCCAAGCGCTTCCAGATTGGTGTGGGCGACTTCTGTGTCGATGTCGCGCTCCACGCGCAGATAGGCGGCCCGATAGATAGCTCGGTCGGACTCTGCCGAGCCAGCCTCGCGCTGTGCCTCGGCTTCGAGGACGTCGACGGCCTCGGGCCAGGATTCACAGGCCAGCAGTGCGCACCACTGCACTTCAGCGGACCGAAGGCTACTCGTGCTCTCGGAGAGATCGCGGAAGCAATCGGCGGCAGCGGCTGCGTCAGAGCGCAAGAGTCGACCTGCCCGCTCGACACATAACTGCGTGGCCTCTTCAGAACTATTCGCACGCGAGCTCGCCTGTCGCGCGCAGGCCTCGACCACGCTGTCGTCGTCGGCCATGGTGGCGAGGGTGACGCTGAGCAAACCAGCGCCGCTGGCTGCGGTCTCGGCACTCTCTGCATATTCTCGCCAGGCCTCTGCCGCCTGGGCGTAGCCGCTCGAACTGAGTAATGCCGTGCGGGTGCGGGCCCGGCAGCCGGCGCGCAGTGCACTCTCGGCTTGCGCAATGCCCGTGGCGCCGCTGGCTCGCAATGCATGGAGTCGACCTAGCTCCTGCTGATCCTTGCTGGCATAGGCAAGCTCGAGTCCGAGGATCTGGGCCGCTTCTTGGTCGGCCTGCTTTTCGAGGGTCGCTTGCAGCGCCGAGCTAGCTGATTCCAGCTGTCCCAGGAGCAAGCTACTCTGGGCAAAGCGATACACAAAGAGCGCATCCTCTGGCTGGCGGTCCAACTCGAGTTGATCGGCGGCGTGTACGTCTTGCAGCATTCCTCGAGCCAGACGCGCCCGGCGCAAGGTGTCGCGCTGCAAGCGGTCCGCTGGCTGCACTTGCAGCGAGCGCTCGAGGATGCCGCAGACTTCATCGGCGCCCGCGTAGTGGCTAGCGCGGCGAAGGCACTGGCTGGCCCACAAGGGCTGTTCGCTAAGACCTGCAAGGGATTGCCAAGCCTGGCTCACGCGTTGCGAATCTTGCCCGCTGGCTCGCACCATCGTCTGCGCCAGGAGCAGACTTTCTGGGGCAGCGTCGGTGGCGCGGTCCAGAATTTCTCTGGCGCTATCGAGGTCGCCTGCCGAGATGCGCTGTTCCGCTTCTTGCCAGCGCAGAGCCGCCGCGATGTCGGGGCTCAGGTGGGCGCTCATAGTGGCGAGCGCGCCAACGGCTTCTGACTCGCGACCGTCGCGCGTGAGGGCTGCAGCCTGCGCGAGCGCAGACCCGAGCCCAGGCTTAAGCTGTGCTGCCCTGCCATATCGCTGAGCCGCTACATCGAGCTGGCCTGAGCGTTCTGCCAGGGCCCCTTGTAGGCCGGCGACTGCCGCCGCGAGCGCCGCATCCGTGAGGGCATCGCCAAGCGCATCCAAGGTGGCCGCGAACTCGTCGTCGCGACCATCCACGAACGCCAACTCGAGATTGGCCAAAAGCGATCGCGTGTCGCCCGGTGCGCCATCGAGCAACTCGCCAACGGCAACGCGTGCTAGATCGAGCTCGCCGGTCGCAATGAGCAGGTCAGCGCGGTAGCTGGCCAGCGCGCGCACTTCCATGGGCGAGGCCTTAGCGAGTTCTTTTTCCAGTTGATTGAGGACCTCGCCCCAATTGCCCAGGATGCGCTCGATGCGTCGAAGTGCGCGGTTTGCAGGCACGAGCCTCGGATCCAGCTTGAGGGCCTCGTCCAGGTGCATGCGCGCCTTGTCCAGGTCGCCGAGGGTCTCTGCGAGTCGACCTGCCTCGATACGCAAGCGAATGCTCGGGCCGACCTCATCGAGAAGCAAGAGCTCGCGTTCGTAGAGCACGAGCAAGTTGGCCATCTCTTCCGTGCGATCTTCGAGGTCGATCTCGACCCGCTCTGGCACTTGGATGGCGTTGAGATCGAGGGACGGGGCTTCGTCGGGAAACTTGCTCTCTGGCAAGTCGGGCTCGATGTCAGCATCGCGCAGGTTTGGGTGCGTGTTCAGGGTGCCCGTGCCAAGCGAGATGGCATCTTCGACCGCGGCCTCTACGACACCGTCGAGTTCGGGTGGAAGACTTCTGATGACACCCGCCTCCACCGTGGTTGCCGGGCCGCTCTCGGGAGAAGCAAAACTCGAGACATCATCTTGCAGATGATCGAAGGCGCCCTCGACCTCGACCTGCAGATTGAGATTGTCTTCGCTATCGGGCCTCGCGTTGCCGCTGCGCAGCACGCCGAAGCCGGAAGGCACCACCGGTGAAGGTGCCACCGGAGAGGGCACCCCCATCGACGGGACCGGTGCAGGCCGCGTGGAGCTGGCCTTGCGAGCTGGTGTGAGAGGCAGCTCCTCATCAGGGGCCTCCCGATCGAAGTCGAGTGCTTCGTCGGCATCGTCGCGCAGCGCTTCGCGAGGCACAGGCATAGAGCGAACCGAGGTCTGCTCGGTGAGTAGAGCTTCGACCTGGCTCGGATCAGGGCCAACGGCCGTGGATTCGGTGAGCAGGGCCTCGACCCGACGAGGATCGGGACCGACTGCCGTTGGCTCGCTTACTACGAAGTCTTCTGAGGCCTCGGACTCCGACTCGTCGTGGGCCTGGCTAACCAGGGCTTCGAAGGCGGTGTCGCGCCGAACCGTGTGGGCCATGCCCCGTGCGGGAGGGCCCTTGCCGGCTGGCGGGATGGGCGTGGGCGTGTCGCGCCGGCCATCGATCTGAATGCCATCGTAGAAGTCGTCGTCCAGTTCGAGCGTGAGTTCAGTGGATCCTGACTGCTCGGCCTCTTCGAAGAAGGCGGCCGCCGACTCGTTGGCTCGACTGAGGGCCTGCGCGGAGGAACCAAAGGGCACGCCCGTCGACACGTCATCGAGGGCGGCATCGTCAGGGCCAAGCGGGCCCGAGCGAGACATCGCTTCTTGGCGAGCGCGGATCGTGAGAGCGCTGGGTGGCGCATCGTCACCATCGGGGAGCTCGATGGGGCCGCTGCCGAGCAGGGAGCCGAGGGCTTCGGCGCCGGCCGCAAACTCCAGATCGTCGAGGTTGGCAGAGGCCTCGTTGAAGGCTGGTGAGTCGACGTCCAGAAAGTGCGGTTGCGGGGTGCCCTTGAAATCTTGGCTGGGGTCGCGATCCGCGAAACCAGGGCCACCGGAGGGCCCGAGCGTAAAGCTGTCCACCTCGAAGGGGCTGCTTGAGGGCGTCTCGAGAACCGGAGGCTGGGTGGCGATAGCAGTCGGTGCACCGAGGTCGAACTCGTGAACGGCAGCAGCCGCACGAGCAGCCTCCTCTGCGTCTTCACGGGCGGCCCTCTCGGCGGCCACTTGCTCGGCATCGTGGAAGGACGCGCTAGCTTCTGCTGGCAGCGCAAAGTCCTCGGCATTGCCCTGGTCGGCTTCGCCCTCGTGAAGGGAGTCGAACATCTTGTCCCACTCGCCGAGCTCCTCGCCCAGAATGTCGCCCAGAAGGTCTTTCTCGTCTTTGGCCATCGTTCGACATTTCCCTTCTGGCCCAGCGCCTTGAGGAGGGCCAGGTGTTGATCGCTCACCGACCAGGCGAGCAGGCCCTGTGCGATGCTGTCTTCCGATATCGCTCGACCGCCTTTGCCAACATCCATGACGTCGAAGGCCGCGCTCAGGCTGCCACACAAGAGCAGACCAAAGCGGGCCGCTGACAGCTGCGTGCCTCGTCGCCAGCGCATCGGATCGCTCAGCTCCGAGAAGCGCGAGGCAAGCAAAGTGAGATCCTTGCGCGCGCGTCGGCTCAGGACCTTGCCAAGTTTCTTGGCGGTGGCGCTTACCGCATCGGCATCAACTCGACCTGCGAGCGGCGCCGGCATCGAACTAACGCCTGCCAGCTCGGCAGCCGCAGCAAAGTACAGACAAAGCTCTAGCTCTTCCAGTTCGGCGGCGGTGCCACTGCCGAGCTTTGCGTGGGCCAGCGAGCGCGAGAGTGCAAAGCGATGTTCTCTGGTCTTGGCGCTGGCTATCTTCTCGCCCACGCAGATCGTCGGCAGCTCGGCGCTCACGGCCCTGGCAATGCCGACACGGGCTTCGCTCACGTAGACCTCGACATCGAGTCCAAGCACCGCGGCGACGTCGGCGATGGCCGGATAGATCTTGGCGACCGCTTTACTCTTGGTCCGCTGTCCCCGCTCGAATCCAAGCCCGCTCGGCGTCGCGTCAGCGAGCTCGGCAACGGCCTCGCCGATGGTCGACCAAAGCTCGGAGGCAAAGCCGCCGGCGTCGTGATGCATCAGGCTCGATCGCCAGTGGTCGTCGCTCAGAGCCTTTCCGAAGACCGGCACGGGCACGCCAAGCGCGTTGAGATTTTGTTGCTGCTCGGCGCTAAGACTGCCCACCACCGACAATGCCTGCAAGGACTGTCGAATCAAGTTGGTATCCTCGACCCACTGGCCAATCGTCAGCAGACGCTCGTAGAGGGAACTGCGCAGGGGAGATTCGATGATGGCCCGCCGTATGTCGGCGGCCGCACTGCTGAGCAGCTCTTTGCGCTTCTCAGGTGGACTGAGCTCGACCAGGTCGCGCAGGGCATCCATGTTGAGCGGATCGTATTGGCGCGCTCTGGCCAGGCTGGTGAGGGCCGGGGCCTTGTCGTCCCGGTCCTTGAGGAGCGTGGCTATGCGCAGCTCGTCGCGCGCCCGCTCGCCATCGCTCTGGCGCAAGTTGCTCAGTTCGCGGATGACATCGACGGCTCTATCGATATCCTTGGCCTTCAAAAGTAGCGACACGAAGCGCTCGCGAATGCCGAGGTCGCGAGGAGACTGACGGACGACGTGCTCGAGCTGCTCGATGGCGCCCACGACGTCGTCGAGGCTGTCGGCGAGCAGATGCGACAAGCTCAGCTCGGCGCTAGCACGGCGGCTTGGGTCGACCTCGATGGCCAGAAAGCGCTGGAAGAGCTCGGCGGCCTCCTCGGCTTCCCCGAATCGCTCGAGCAAGCGGGCACGCTCGTAAAGCGCCTCGGAATGGATGGGATCGATGACCAGCAGGGCCTTGAGATCGCGAGCCGCTCCACGCAGGTCGCCGATGCCCTCGCGAATGCGCGAGCGAGCCAGAAAAATGTCCACGCGTGCGCGCTGCAGTCCTTCGGTGTCGAGGTAGTTCAGTCGATCGGAGTAGCAGCGATAGAGCGCGCGCAGGTCCTCGTGCTGGGCAAGCAGAGAGACCAAGCGCTCGTACTCGGGGGCGCCTGGTTGCTCTTCGAGAATCTGTCTATATGCGCTCACCGCTCCACCGACGTCAGCAAGCTCATCGTCGAAGATTGCGGCGGCTTCGCGCAGAAAGGCCAATCGACCTTCGCTGTCGCCAATGAGCTTGGCCAGCGCTACGTTGGCCCGCGCCAGGCCGCGACGGTCAGCGCCGCGGGCGCAAATTCGCCGAAGCACCTGCAATGCGCGAATGTCATCGGAGCGCTGATCGAGCACCGAGGCGACCGCCTGCAGGGCTTCTTGCAGCAGGCCGGCCCGCTCGAGCGCCTCTGCTCTCTCGAGCTCCCAATCAATGCGCGCCGGTCCAGCGTCGGCCAGAACCGAGCGCATGTCACACAGCTCGGCCCGCGCGATCAGCTCCTCGGAGCTATGGGTCGGCTCCGGCGAAAGTGGCGCCAGTCTGTCGGCTCGTACCACCGCAGTGCCTGCATCTTGCGGCGCGATGGCGCGCGCGAGTTCCAGGCGCTGCACGGCGGTCGGCTCGTCGCCCGCAACGTCAGCCAACATGCCGGCGCGCAGCAGCATGGAGGAACTGGCATACGAGCCCGTTCCCGCGCGGGCGAGCTCTTCGAGCATCTCGCCCTGCAAGAGGCCATCGCGCTGTTTGGCCGCGATCAGAGTTGTTCCGAGGAGCGCGCCCTGTGCACTGGGCGATGTCTCTGCAGCTTGCTCGAAGAGCTGCGCGGCGGCCTCGTCGTCCAGGGCCAGAGCCCGCTGCCAGGCCGCCTGCTCGTAGAGGCTCGCCTTCTCCTCGGCTGAGCCAATGGCCTCGGCGAGAGCGACCAGTGCGTCAGCGCTGGCATTGGCATCGCCCTGCCCGGCCGCGATGCTGTGCAACTTCAGCTTGGCCGCCAGCGAGCCGCCCTGGCTGGCTTCTTGAAAGTTCTGCTCGGCGTCGAGCAGTCGACCCAGACCCTGCTGTACTACGCCCAGGCGCAGCTGCGCGTTGCACTTCAGAGGACCATCGCTTAGCGAGATCAGGCGCTCGAGCAGCTCTGCCAGTGGGCCGGCTTCATCGGGCTTTGGCTGAGCGGCTTCGACGCATGCCACGGCGTCGAGCACCAGCTCAAGGTCGTCAGGCTGCCGCTCGCACAAGCGCACGGCCAGGCGCGCAGCCCCGGCGGCATCTCCAAGGCGGAACTCGGCGGTAGCCAGGCTCTCGCGGGCCAGACTTCCGAGCTGCTCGGAATCAGAAGAAGTCTCAATGCCACGCTCCAGCTGTTCCTGGAGTCCCTTCCAGTCCGATGCCGCATAGAGCGCCTCACGCAGGCTCTCCTGCGCGACGACATCATCTGGCCAGGTCGAGAGGCAGCGTCGAAAGCACTCCGCGGCCTCTTGCGGGCTGCTTAGCGCATTGGCGAGCAAGCGGCCTCGCTCGAAGAGCATGCGCGCACTCAGCTGCGCATCGTCCTCGTCTTCGATAGCGCTCTGCAGCTCGCCCGCCAGCTCTTGATGGTGGGCATTTTCGCGGAGCAGCTCGATGAGACGACTGCGTAGAGAACGATCGTTTGGGGCGAGTGCTTGCAGTCGGCGCAGCGCACCCAGCTCGTCACTGCCCTTGCCCTGGAGGAAATAGATGGAGCACAGGTGCTCGAGAACTTGGATCTGGCGCTCTCGGCTGCCGCTCTCGGCCTGAAGCTCCAAGAGCTGAGAGGCCTCCTCGAAGTGCCCTTGTGCGCAGTACTGGGCACTCAGGGCGTAGACCGCGGGCAGGAAGCCTGGGCTCACTTCGAGTGCCTGGGTGTAGCGCGATCGGGCCGTCTCCAGGTCACGCACGCCGAAGCGCAAGAGGTCGCCAGCTACGACGTAGTGGCCCGCCGCCAGCTCAGGCTCCGCTTCTGTGTCGGCACCTGGACCAAAGCTTGTGCCCAGTCGCAAGGCCTCGGCGAGCTCGGTCTGCAGGGCCGCCAGTTGCAGCCAGTTGCCCTTGCTTCCCGCTTGCAGTTCCCTGGCGATGACCAGTGGCAAATAGCCAGGCGAGGCACTGGCGCGTGCGCGTAGAAGCTCCTCGGCCTCTTCTTGCTTGTTGGCCTTGGTGAGGGCGCTGGCGCGACGCAAGGCCAGGCTGAGCGCGCGGGATGGATCGACTTCTCCCGACTCTCGGGCGGCGACGAGCTCAGCCAGTTCGTCGTAGCGACCCAGGCGCTCGGCAAGGTCCGCCAGATCGATTAGCAAGAGAGGGTCATTGGGGCACAGGGCAAGGGCTTCCTGCAGACAAGCCCACGCGCCTTCGGCGTCCCCAGACTCGGCCAGCACCTGCGACTGGTGGCGGCGAAGCGCGAGCATCTTGCGAACCACCAGGGCGCTGCCGCTGGCCTCTTCGCTGTCGATCGGCTCGGGAACACCGGCAGCCCCGAAGCTCTCGGCAAGACGCGAGATGCGCCGCTCGAGGGAAGCGGCCATGGCACTGGAATCATCCGCGTCAATCGCCAGCGCCTCTCGCTCACGAGCCACTTCGTCGTGCAACTCGCCAAGCTCGGCGGTGCGTGCCAGGAGGGCGCGCGCCTCTTCGTGCTTGTCGCGGGCGAGCCGATACTCACGGGCAAGGTCGATGAGAAAGGCCGCCTTGCGCTCGGGGCGCGCGCTCTGTTCGGCGAGCGCCGCCAGTGTCGACCAAAGCAGTCCCTTGTCTCCGCTGGCGCGGGCGATGCGCTCCAAGGAAAGGAGTGCGCTCACGCACTCGGGGTCGAGAGCACATGCCTGCTCGAAGCTGCTCTGCGCACTGCTTGGGTCACCCATCTCGTCGAGCAAGATGCGGCCGCGCTCCAGGTTGAGATCTGCGCGCTGGCGATCGGAGCTAGCAAAGCGCAGCTCGGCGCCGATGAGCTTGACGAGGTTTGGCCACAGTTTGCGGCGGTAGAAGATGCGACGAATGGCCCACAGATTGGCGCGCAGGCTCGGATCGGCCTGTAGTGCTCGTCCATAGGCTTTGACGGCCCCGGCTTCATCGTCGAGGTGACGCTGGTAGAGCTCGCCCAGCTCGTAGGCCAGTTCTCCAATGCGTGCCTTGCCCTGCGCTTGCGCAAGCTCGCGGGTCAGGGTTTCGGCGCGGCCTTGCCAATCCAGTGCGCGTCGACCTTCCAGCAGACGATCGACGACCGATACCGGCTCAAAGTCCACTAGCTGTGGAACGATCTCTTCGGCGGCAGCGTGGACGGGAGCCTGTGGCGGTGCGCTTGCTGGTGGGCTTGGCGCGACGCTCGGGCTGCGTGGTGGCAGGGGCGGCGGTGCGACCTCGGCGGCTGCGGGCTCGCTATCCTGGTCCCCCGACCGGCCATCGTCGATTTCTTCGAAGTCATCAATCTCTTCAAAGTCCTCGAGTTCCTCGATGAGCTCTTCTTCTTCCTCGTCCTGTGAATCGCCAGCGTCGGCGCTGGCCGCCGTCAGGGACTCTTCCGGTGGTGATTCTTCCAGTTCAACGAAGGCCTCTGGCGCCTGCGAAGGATCGATGGGGCTAATGACCGAATCCACCTGTGCGGGCGCCTCCTCGATGATTTCGGGCACTGACTCCTCGAGCTCAACGAAAGCCTCGGGCGCGGCCGAGGCGTCGATGGGGCTAATGACCGAGTCCACCTGTGCAGGCGCTTCGAGGATCTCGAGCTCGGGGGCGGCCTCGCCCAGGTCAACGACTTCGACCTCGAAGGACTCCGCGACTTCCACCTCTTCCACGACCTCGAAGGACTCCGCGACTTCCACGACATCCAGATCGTCATCTTTGGATGGCGTGAGGTCATCGGACTCCTCGATTTCAC
>JAHEAK010000732.1 GCA_024642805.1 Kofleriaceae bacterium
CCGGCGCCGACAACAGGTCCACAGTCTCCCGAGAGGAACTCGATCGCAAGACGGCGAGCAAGAGGATCACCGATGGCAGGCGTAATGGTGTAGTCGGTGTTGCCATCCGTTACGTTGCCGACCATGGTCCAGCCGTCGCCATAGACGTAGGCACCTTCAGGCCACCAGCTCCACACCAAGGGATCCGCGCTCTGCGCGTCATCGCTCAGCAAGATCTTGTAGCTCTCCAATGGGCAGTCGGCGGTCGTCTCTATGTGAATCTGTTTGATGGGAAGTCGCTCGTTGAGCTCGATGACCATCCAGTCGACACCGGTGAGGGCGTTGCGAAGGCTGACGCTGCCCGTGGAGTCGCCATCGACCAGAGCGGAGACGTCGCCTTCTTCGACAGTGATAGACATGCTGTCGATGGAGGCACCGGCAGCGATGTTGCTGTAGCCGGGTTCGGGATCGGGGCCGGGGTTAGCGTCTGGCGGATCGCCTTCTTGGCGAACGTCGACGAAGACCGGATCGGAGTAGTCGCCACTTGGATTGATCGCTTCAAACTTGATGGTGTTGGTGCTGCCCTTCTGCAGGATGACGTCGACGCAGAAGTCTCCCGTGGAGCCGAGCTCTTCGGTGAACTGACCACCACCAGGTGTCGAGAAGAGCAAGGTGCCGTTTGCGGGACCGTGACCAGTCATCGGAATCGAGCTCCAATAGGTGGTCGGCGCTGGCGCATCCACGTTCAGGTCGACGCCACCAATGATGTCGTCTGGCACACCCGCGTCGGCGTCGAAGAGGTTGTCGCCCTTGTCGACCTCGGCGGCCGAACAGGCTCCAAGGGTGGCTGCAGCGAAGAGGAAGAGGAGGGTGCGGGGCGTCATGCCAGGCACACAGTGCGGCTTTTGTGCCAAGGCCAGGGCAACGCTATGTCCCGTAGTTAGGCGGGGTCGCTACGGACCACAGAGGCCCACATCAGGACTCCATGCCCCACTCAGACGGTCAGTCGTGTAGCCAGCTCCGAGCGTAAATGGCCAATGGAACAGGGGATCTACGCCGACGGGGAACGGTATGCATCCTGCTTAGTGCACATGCATGTCTGCAAAGTCGCTCCTGCTCAGCGCCGCTCTGGGTCTCTCCGCTGGCCTCGCCCTGATCTCGGTCAGTGCCTGTGGTCCCTCGGCGGATGGCGAGATGCTCGATGAAGGTTTCGTGCTCAAACAGCCACGACTGGACTCGGTTGCGCCAACGGCTCTGACTCTCGGCGAGAAGGTCAAGGTGCTCGGCTCTGACTTCGTGCTTCCCGAGCAGGGCAGCATGGCGCTTCTGCTCAGTGGCATCTACACCGACTCTGATGGCGCCACCCACGACTTCGAAGGCGAGATTCAGCTGGAGGTCGAGAACGCTAGCGTCGCCGAGTTCGCTTTCGAGGAAATCTTCTTTCATCCCAATCGCGACAAGATTGGCACCTTTCGCGGCACGGCGTCCTTGGTTTCACGAGCGCCTGCTCGGGACGACCTCGATTCCATGCAAGAGCTTTGGTCGAGCGAGCGCGACACCGATCTGCGCGTCGAGCCCTCGGTATATGTGAGCCGCTTGCGCAGCGCCGATGCCGACAATTGCGCCTACGTAACCTCTGCCACCAACGCCAATCAAAACATCGAGCTCGGCTTTCGCGCCCTCGGCTTTGGCGAAGCCTCGCCAGATCGGCCATGGACGGTCCGACTTTCCTTTGTCAGCCCCGAAGTGAGCGTGCGCTACGTGGTGCCTGACGCCTTCGACTTCTGGCCCATCAACGGGCCCCTCGACGACACGGTTTCGACCTTGGTTGGCGACGGTACCCACCGCGTCGAGTTCAACGTCGATTCCGGTGACAACATCGTCATCGATCCCACTCGGACGGCTCGCCGTGTTCGGGTCTCGCCGCCGGTTTCGATCGGTCAGGATCAATACAGCGAAGTCGTGCTGGGCAGCCTCTTGGCTGGCGCGGCCACCGAGGGCGGCAAGAGCACGGCAAACTTCGTCGTCGAGATCATCACGGATGACGGTCGCACCCTGCGCCGCCTGGTCACGATGGATGTCTGGTCAGAGATCGAGATTAGCCAGTGGGATGGTGCTGAGAAGGTAGCGGAGCGCTACCAGCCGACCGCAGTGTCTGGCTGTATTCCCGGTGGTGAGATTGGTCGTATTCTCAATTACTCCGAAGGCGAGTCGATCACTCGGGAGCGATCGATCGACATCAAGTGGAACGCGCAAGCCTCGACCTCGCTCGGCTTTCAGATTGGCATCTCTTCAACCAATGTCAGCTCGGAGCAGGGCTGGTCCCAGAGCTTCGGTGTCGACGTGACCGAGGGCATCTCCAGCTCTTCTCACACCGATCAGAGCATCACCGTGCAGCTTCTGCCGGGCTTCTTTGGCATGTCCTACCGGCAACTAGAGCGCCTTGAGCGCGACGTCGATGTCATCTATCACAACGCCTGTGGCCAGAGCGGCGTGGTCGGTCAAGCGCAGCTCACCAATTGGAACTTCGCTTTCGACGTGGCCCAGGGCAAGACCTGTCCACCACCAAGCAACCTGCCGCCAGCTGAAATCTTCTAGTCGGCCTGGTGCTACAGTAAGGGCATGCGCCGACCATTATTCTGTCTCCTCTGTCTTGCGACCCTTGCCAGTTGCTCAGGCAAGAAGAAGCCCGCCGCCGACCAGGCCGAGCAAGCGAGTCGCTGCGAGGACAACAGCGATTGCGAGGAGAGCGAGGTCTGTCTAGACGGCGCCTGTGCCAGCACGGCCCCGGGCGCCATCTACAGCGATCCACAAAACGCAGTCACCCCCGACAAGGTCAAGGCGGAGGTCGAGCGCATCAACAAGGCGGCGGAGGATCGAGCCGACAAAGAGCTCGAGGGGCTGTAGGCCGCCATTCACTGCGGCCAGTAACTGCGGCTAGTAACTGCGGCTAGTAACTGCGGTAGT
>JAHEAK010000733.1 GCA_024642805.1 Kofleriaceae bacterium
CGACTTGCCGCTCAAGAAGCGGCGTTGCTCAGCTTCCAGGCTGCGCTCCGCGAGGGACAAAAACTTTTCGCTGGCGGCAACCCCGCGCCGGGCGCTCTCGATGGCCCGCAACGCACTGCGAATTTCGGCGCGCATGGCCAAGAGAAATTGTTCTCTGCGCAGAGCCGTGCTCTGGGCATTGGCGCGCGCCCGTGTGCTGCGAGCTTCGGCGGCACCGCCCAGAGGTGACCAGCTGAGGTTGAGAAAAACACTGAAATCGCGGGCCCCGAGGCCGCCAATTTGGTCAAATGTTGCTGAGTAGGCATCACCTTGCCCGACCAGCCCGTACTTAAAGCCCAGGTCGAGAGCCGGCTTGCCCTCGTTGTCGGCGATGCGCTGATCGAGGCCGGCGAGCTTGTTCTCGATGTCGAGTTGCACCAACTCCTCGCGTGCCTGGCTGGCAAGGTTCATGGCTTCTTCCTCACTCATGGTGCGCTCCTCCATTTGCGGGGCGTCCTGAGGCAGCAGAAAGGCTTGCCACTCGTCTTTAGGCAGATTAAGAGTTTGTCTTAACGCGTCCATGGCTTGCTCGAGTCGGGTCTCACTGCTGAGCAGCGCCAACTCACGCTGCGCGGTGGCACTCTCGGAACCAATGAGATCCGCAGGCGCAAGAATGCCCGCCGCGATCTGCCTCTCGGTGAGAGCCAGCTGCTCCTGGGCCAGCGTCAGCGAAGAGCGCTGGACGTCGAAGCTCTGCATGGCTTCGACCAGGTTCCAATAGGCCTCTTCCGTGCGTTTGACCTCCTGGGCCATCTGCAGGCGATAGGCCGCCCGCGTCGAGCGATCGGCGAAGGTCGCCCGCAAGATGCTCTGACGGGGTATCTGCTTGTCGAAGGAAAAGCCGCGCCACAGTGGTTGGCTTATCGACAGGTCGAGGTTGGTTCCGTAGAGCAAAGGGCTCACGGCGCTGCCGGCGCTGCTGCGAAAACGAGAGCTCGCTGCATCCAGGCTAAAGCGCGTGCCCCACTCGATGCGCTTGGCCAGGGACATCGACCAGGACTGACTCACCGTGCTGATCACGTCGCCGGCCATGCCATCGACGGTGCTGCGCGGTGGCGCCACACTGTCGCTCAGATTGATGCGGCCCTCGAGCAAGGGTTCAAAAGCGGCTCGGCTCTCGTCGATGTTGGCGCGGGAGACCATGAGATCCTGCTCCTGCAGCTGAACGCCCAAGTTGTTGCCGATAGCGATGCGCAGTGCGTCTTGCAGGGACAGCTTGCGCACGGTCGCGTCTTTCATCGACTCGGGCAGTTGAAACTCATCGGCCCGTGCGAGACCAGCGCTGAGATACAGCAGGGACAGGCAAAGGAGTGCGGAAAGAATGGGGAGCCGAATCATGGTTGAAGCTTTCGGGGCTGAGAGCGTGGAAGCAAGTGCATGTTACTGCAACACACCGGGGGCCTCTCGATCTTGCACGGCTGGGCGAAGAAATCGACGACAGCTTGTCATCTTGGGTGTGACTAGTTGGCAATGGCGCAGGCAAGCGCGTTGGCAATGGCGCAGGCAAAGGCGCAGGCAAGCATGTGGGCGTGGCCTGCGCTTGGGCCCCAGCCGCGGCCTGCGTTTGGGCCGAGCCAGCTGCGCGGGCGCCATGCTTCGTAGCCTGCTTTCGTGCTATGTCACTCGCATGATTCGAACCATCCTCGTTTCCGTCTTGAGCTTGGGCCTGCTTGCCAGCTGCGGCAGCAAACCGGCCGCAAAGCAACCTGCAGCCGTCGAGGCCACCGCCACCAGCGATGCGGCGGAATCCATCTTCGTCATCAAAGCAGCCAAGCTGGTCTTTCCAGCCAACACCGACTTTCCCGATTCGCCGCACGTCATCGATTTGGATGCGAGCGGCAGTGTCATCGTCGCTGGCGAGAGCAAGGGCACCCTGAGCGCCGACGGCAAGATCGCTGACGAAACCGGCAAGCTCTTGGCCACCGTGGACGCCGAGGGTGTCTTGCACGTGCCCGGCATGGAACCACCCTTCACCATCGCCATCGCGCGCGACGGATCGGTGAGCCGTGACGGCGCGGTCATGGTCTCCATCAACGAGAACAATCAGCTGGTCATGGACGACGCGATGAGCGGCCAGGTGGTCTTTGAGGGGCCACAGGAGGCCAAACGACCCATGATGGCCATCTTCATCGTCATGATGATGACGGGCAGTGAGGGCAGCTCGAGCGTCGAGGAGATGCCGGGCGATGGCCCAAGCGAAGACGAGGGCGTTGGAGCCGAGTAGTCCCTGAGCCCAGGTCTTAGCGGGCGTCGAGCAGGATGCGCTCACAGAGCTGCGCGTAGCTGATGCCCGCCTGCTTGGCTAGCTTTGGCATCAGGCTCGAGCCGGTCATGCCAGGCAAGGTGTTGACCTCGAGCACGAAGGCCTCGCCGCTCTCGCGCACGCGAATATCGACACGCGAGTAGGTCTGGCAGCCAAGGGCGAGGTGCGCGGCCAGGCCGAGCTCTTCACAGGTTTCGCGAATCTCATCGCTGATGGGCGCGGGAATCAGATACTGGGTGTCGTTGCGCAGGTACTTGGCTTCGTAATCGTAAAAGCCTTTGGCCGGGCGCACCTCGATGGTGCCGATGGCTTTGTCTTCGAGCACACCGACGAAGATTTCCTTGCCGGCGATGTACTCTTCGATGAGCACCGAGCCGTGGAACTTGCCAGCCAGCTCGAGAGCGGGCGCGAGCTCGGCCTCTTCGAAGACCACACTCACGCCGACCGACGAGCCCTCGTTGGCGGGCTTGACGACCAAGGGCAACTCGATCTGCACCTGGTCGCCGGCTTGGTAAATTTGCCACTTGGGGGTGGCGATGCCTTGCGACTCGAAGATGCGCTTGGAGGCGATCTTGTCCATGGCCAGAGCAGAGGCCAAGACCCCCGAGCCGGTGCACAGGATGTTCATACAGGCCAAAAGAC
>JAHEAK010000116.1 GCA_024642805.1 Kofleriaceae bacterium
CAGGTTGGGGAAGACAAGCACGTTGGCGGCACCGTCAAGGGTGGTGAAAGGGTGGCGCCGTCGCAAGAGGTCGCCATCGACAGCCGTGTCAGCTTGCATCTCGCCGTCAATGATGAGGTTGGGTGCTTTCTCTCGGCACATCTGCACCGCTTTGCGCAGGCGATGGGTCTCTTCCCCTGGTGCCGAGCCGAAGTTCGAGTAGCTGATCATCGCGACCCGCGGCGTCACATCGAAGTCGCGCGCCACCTTGGCCGCCGACAGGGCTATCTCCACCAGCTGCTCGGCGGTCGGCGTCGGATTGACCGCGCAGTCGGCCAGGAAGTAGGGCTGACCATTGACCAGCAAGATGTACACAGCGCTGACCGCTGTGCGCCCAGGTTCGAGTGGCAAGATCTGCAACACCGGCTTGAGGGTCTTGGGATAGTAGGTCGTGAGACCGCCAAGCAAGGCATCGGCATCCCCCTGCTGCAGCATGACGGCGGCGAAGATGTAGGGGTTGCTAACATCGGTTTGCGCATCCGAAGCCGTGATGCCACGCCGGCCGCGCTTCTCGAAGAAGGCTTCGGCATAGCGATGCCTGCGATCATCACGGACGCGAGGATCGATGTACTCGATGCCCTCGCCACTCATGTTGGCCTCGGCCAGTGCGGCCTCGAACTTTTCGGGGCGACCCAGGATGATGGGCTGCGCAATGTCTTCATCGATGAGCCGGCGCGCCGCGCGCAGGATGCGAATGTCGGGCCCCTGTGGGAAAACGATCTTCTGTGGCTCCTTCTTGGCGCGCACGGTGATGCTGCGCATGACTCCGTAGCGCGACTCGAAGCGCGCACGCAGCTCATCGCGATAGGCATCCACTGACTCGAGCGGCTGGCGAGCAACGCCGGCCTCTGTAGCAGCCATGGCCACCGCCGGTGCGACGATGCCGAGCACCCTCGGATCGAAGGGCTTGGGAATGATGTAGTCCTTGCTGTACTCGAGACTGGTCAAGTTGTAGGCGTGCAGCACCGAGTCCGGCACCGGCTCGCGCGCCATAGCCGCGATGGCCTTGGCGGCCGCAACCTTCATCGACTCGGTTACCGTCGTTGCTCGCACGTCGAGCGCGCCGCGGAAGATGTAGGGGAAGCCCAGAACGTTGTTGACCTGGTTGGGGTAGTCGGTTCGGCCGGTGGCGACGATGGCGTCGGGACGCACTTCCTTGACCATCTCGTAGGGAATCTCTGGATCGGGATTGGCGAGAGCGAACACGATGCAGTCCTTGGCCATGCTCTTGACCATGTCTTGCGAGACCGCATCCTTGACCGACACGCCGATGAAGGCGTCCGCGCCGCGTAGAGCGTCGGCCAGGCTGCGGGCATCGGTCTTGATCGCGAACTGCTCCTTGTAGCGATTGAGCCCACCGCGCCCGGCGTGAATCACGCCCGTCGAGTCGCAGAGCAGGAGATTTGCCGGCGACACACCGAGCTCGAGACAGAACTTCGCGGTGGCGATGCCGGCTGCGCCAGCGCCATTGACGACCACGCGGATCTTGCCAATGTCGCGGCCGGTCAGGTCGCAGGCATTGAGCAGAGCGGCGCCAGCGATGATGGCGGTGCCGTGCTGATCATCGTGAAACACGGGGATCCCCATGGTCTCGCGCAGAGTTTCCTCGATGATGAAGCTATCGGGGGCTTTGATGTCTTCCAGATTTATGCCGCCAAAGGTCGGCTCGAGGAGCTGGCAGGTGCGAATGATTTCGTCTGCGTTCTCCGTGCCCAGTTCGAGATCGAAGACGTCGATGTCGGCGAAGCGCTTGAAGAGCACGGCCTTGCCCTCCATCACGGGCTTGGATGCGGCAGCGCCAATGTTGCCGAGACCGAGCACAGCC
Source organism: Kofleriaceae bacterium (assembly GCA_024642805.1). Taxonomy (GTDB): domain Bacteria; phylum Myxococcota_A; class Polyangia; order Haliangiales; family Haliangiaceae; genus NORP324. The sequence continues at coordinate 1,865 of JAHEAK010000116.1, forward strand.
GTTCCATTTGTGATCACAGCGACCAGATTGCCGCGGTTGGTGTACTTGAAGACATCCGCCTCGTTCTTGGCAATCTCCAGACAGGGGCCTGCGACGCCTGGTGAGTAGGCCAGGCTCAAGTCGTTCTGGGTTGCCGTTGGCTTTGTGGGTTGGATCTGCGTCTTTCCGGGACGTCCCTTCGAGTGATAATCCAATGCCTCGCGAAATTTGCTGCGGTTGTCCATTAATACATCTCCATCTGTGCTGAGCGGATAATAGGGAGGAACTCGACGCCATGCACGGTCTGTGCGGTCGAATGTGCGTGTGTGCGTGTGGGTGTTCTCGCGGCCCAGCTAAGTTGCCCCTCGGCCTTATAACTTCGCCTGAAGTTGGCTAAGATTTCTCTTTTCACACTCTCAGCACGACGCCAGAAAATGGCGCATAAGCGGGAATGCTATGAGCCACCTCGACGATCTGGAAAATCAAAGCGTCTACATTCTCCGTGAGGCGTACAAGCACTTCAAAGAGCTGTGCATGCTCTGGTCCATCGGCAAGGACTCCACCGTCATGCTCTGGCTGACGCGCAAGGCCTTTCTTGGTCACGTGCCCTTTCCGCTGGTGCACATCGATACCAGTTACAAGGTCCCTGCGATGATCGAGTACCGCGATCGTCTGGCGCGTGAGTGGAAGCTCAAGATGGTCGTCGGCCAAAACCGTGCCGCCCTGGCTGCCGGCATGGGGCCGGAGAAAGGTCGCCTCATCTGCTGCAGTGCTCTTAAGACCGAAGGTCTCAAGAACACTCTTAACGGCACCTGGCCACGCATGGAGTTTGATCGCGAAGGCGAGTATCACCAAGTCGACAATGGCGAACCCTACACGGGCGTGATCGTCGGCGCGCGAGCTGACGAAGAAGGCAGCCGCGCCAAGGAGCGCTATTTCTCCCCGCGTGACCACAACAACGACTGGGACGTTTCCGATCAGCCTCCTGAGATGTGGAATCAGTACAAGACCGATTTTGCACCCGGCACGCACGTTCGCATCCACCCCTTGCTCGACTGGACCGAGACCAACATCTGGGAGTACATCGACCGCGAGCAGATCCCAATCATCGATCTCTACTTCGATCGAGGTAGCGGTAAGCGCTATCGCTCCATTGGCTGCGAGACCTGCACGGGCATGATCGAATCGACGGCCAGAACGCCGCAGGAGATCATCGTCGAGTTGCGCAAGACGACCGTGCCCGAGCGCGCCGGCCGAGCCCAAGACCAAGAAGACACCTACGCGATGGAAAAACTCCGCCGCGATGGCTACATGTAGGCGAGAAAACCCAGATGACAGAAACTTTGACGAATAGAGAGACGATGAACGTCGTCATCGTTGGCCACGTCGACCACGGAAAGTCGACGCTAGTGGGTCGCCTCCTGGCCGACACGGGCACGCTCGGGGACGGCAAACTTGAGAAGGTCCAAGAGACCTGTCGACGCAGCGGCAAGAAGTTCGAATACGCCTTCCTGCTCGATGCTCTCGAGGAAGAGCAAGGTCAGGGCATCACCATCGATGCCGCACGAGTCTTCTTCCGAACCGATCTTCGCGACTACATCATCATTGATGCTCCGGGCCACATCGAGTTCCTGAAGAACATGGTCACCGGTGCTGCGCGTGCCGAGGCGGCCGTGCTGCTCATCGACGCCAAAGAAGGTGTGCGAGAGAACTCGCGCCGACACGGCTATCTGCTCTCGATGCTCGGCATCAAGCAGATCATCGTCGCCGTCAACAAGATCGATCTCGTCAACCACGATCAGGGCGCATTCAAAGCCATCGTCAAGGAGTACAGCGACTTCCTCGATGGCCTTGGCGTGGTGCCGCTTCACTTCGTTCCCGTGAGCGCTCGCGACGGCGACAACATCGCCGGCAAGGGCGATCACCTGCCCTGGTACGACGGCCCGACCATCTTGCAGGCCCTCGATGGCCTCAAGCGAGCGGCCAGCGACGACCAGCAACCGCTGCGCCTGCCCGTGCAGGACGTCTACAAGTTCAACGATGCCGGCGACGACCGCCGGGTCATTGCGGGTCGCATCGCCAGTGGCACCTTGCGTGTCGACGACAAGGTGCTCTTCATGCCTTCGGGCAAGCGCTCGACGGTGGCCTCCCTGGAGGTGTTTAGCGCCAAGACTCCCGACATGCTGCGTCCAGGCGACATCGCCAGCGTGACTCTGACCGAGCAAGTCTTCGTGAGTCGCGGCGACATCATGTGTCACGCCGACTCCCAACCCAAGGTCAGCACCAAGCTGAAGGTCAACCTCTTCTGGCTAGGTAAAACACCTATGACCATGGGCAAGCGCTACAAGCTCAAGCTTGCCACGGCGGCCGTCGATGTCACCATCGACGCGATCGACCGAGTCCTCGACGCCAGCGCCCTCGATGCCAGTGAGAACAAGGACCACGTAGCGCGTCACGACGTGGCTGAGCTGGTTCTGCGCACTCGCAAGCCGGTGGCCTTCGACTCCAGTGCGGAGCTCGAATCGACAGGCCGCTTCGTCATCGTGGACGGCTTCGACATCGCCGGCGGTGGCATCGTTCGCGAAGCCATTGACGACGAGCTCGAAGGCCGACGCCTCGAACGACAGATTCGCGACACCGAGTGGGTTCGAGGCGAAATCACGCCGGCCATGCGAGCCAAGCTCAATGGCCACGACGCCGCGATGATCATGCTCACCGGCGATGCCGAGGCTGGCAAGCACGCCATCGCGCGTGCCTTGGAATCCGAGTTGGTGCGCGCTGGCAATCACGCCTACCTGCTCGATGGCAAGAACGTCTTCCTTGGCATCGATGCCGACATCGCCTTCGATGACGTCGACGAGCTCGTTCGTCGCTTTGGCGAAACCGCCAACATCTTGCTCGATGCCGGCCTCATCGTCGTGTCCACGACCAACGTCATTGGCCTTGGCGATCACCGCAAGATCGAAGCGCAGGTCGCGCCGGCCAACATGTACCTCGTGCACGTAGGTCCAGAGGCTGAAGGACTGCCCGAGGGTGCAGACGTGCTCGTCGATCCGGGGACCGCGCCCGATCTAGCCGCGCAGGCCATCCTGCAAGCTCTGGCCGATCAGCTCTAGGGACTCGCCGTGCCAGACGGTCGTTCGATGGCCAAGGTCGACGCCCCGCTCGCCGAAAGGCTGGCGGGGCTCGTGCTGCAATCCCTGTCGCGAGAGTTTCCCAACAAGCCCTCGGTTGTCCTTGCTGGCCCCGAAGACCTGCGCCTGCCCTCGGAAAGTACACCGAGCTTTTATGGCTGCTTCGACTGGCACTCCGCCGTTCACATGCACTGGAGTTTGGTGCGCCTTGTGCGCATCTATCCCCAAGCTGCCTTCGTGCCCGAAGCGACACGCGCGCTCACCGCCTCGCTCTCCGACGACAAGCTGCAGGCCGAGCTCCGATTTCGCCTTCGCCATCCCGAGCACGAGCTGCCCTATGGCGTTGCCTGGCTTCTGACCCTGCAGGCCGAACTTGAGCAAGTCCTGCCGGCACAGGCGGCGGCGATGCATCCCCTCAGCGCCCTGGCCAGCGAACACTTCACTCGCTGGCTCCGTCGCCTGCCCTGCCCGATTCGCGCTGGCGAGCACTCCCAGAGCGCGTTTTCCATGGGGCTCATCCACGATGCCGCGCAGCCCCTTGGCGACGACGCCCTGCAAGAGCTCGTCGAGGAGCGGGCTCGTGCCTTCTACCTTAGCGACCGCCTGGCACCGATTGCCTACGAACCCTCGGCGCACGACTTTTTGTCCCCGTGCCTGGCCGAAGCCGAGTTGCTCGCGCGGGTGCTTGCACCAGAAGAATTCGTAGAGTGGTTCACGGCCTTCTTGCCATCAGTCGATTTTTTGCCGGCAGCCACCGTCGATCGAGAGAACGGCAAGCTCGCGCACTGGGATGGCCTCAACCTCAGCCGTTCATGGATGCTGCGCCGCATCGCCCGCGCCCTGCCCGTGACGGATGCACGCAGGAGCGAGCTAAAGGAGCAGGCCGATCAGCACCTGGCAAGCGGCCTCGAGGGGCTAAACAGCGACCACTACGCGGCTTCCCACTGGCTGACCAGCTTTGCGCTCTACGCCCTGGGTGCCCGATGGTAGGCTGCCGGCGATGATGGACAATCGCAAACTCCTGGGGCTGGTTAGCAGTGGCCTGGCGGCAGCGCTGCTCGCCTTCGCGGCCTTCTCCAATTCCTGGATCATCGGCAACAACTACGAGATTCGCTCGGAAGTGGGACTGCGCAGCGTCAACATTTGCGCCGAGCACAGCAGCTGCGAAAAGGTCTCCCTCGACAGCTGGTCCAAGAGCGCCTTTGCACCCAAAGGCCTCGGTACCTTTCAGACCTTGGGCATGATTTCCTTTGGCCTGGCCCTGGCCCTCAGCCTGCTCATGGCCGTGCTGCTCTTCTACGGCATCAGCAAGAAGACGCCCTACTGGCCGATTCATCCCGGCAGTCTCGCGCTGCTCTTGAGTATTTCTCTGCTCATCGTCGGCGTGCTGACCTTGGCCTTGCATCCCTTCAAGACGGCCGGATGGGGCACCGGCCCTGGCTTCATGCTGCTGGCCGCCGGCGACGTGCTCGCGCTAGCCGCTGCGCTCATACTCGGTCGCAGCGAAGCCAAGACCGAAGAAAACTGGTTCGAGTAAGCCGCCCGCGATGACCGTCTTTCGGCTCGATGACCGTCTGGTCTTTCCGCCCCCCCACCTCGCCGAAGACAGCGGCCTGTTGGCCGTGGGCGGCGATCTGAGCGCCGAGCGCCTCCTGTTGGCCTACAGCCAGGGCATCTTCCCCTGGTACGACGACGACTTGCCCATCCTGTGGCACAGCCCGGATCCGCGCATGGTCCTGCGTGCGAGCGACCTGCAAGTCAATCGCAGTCTGCGCAAGGCCATCGGCAAGCGACCCTATCGCCTAACATTAGATCTTGCCTTCGACGAGGTCATCGCCGCCTGTGGCCACATCGCGCGACCGGGGCAATCAGGCACGTGGATCACCGAAGACATGAAAGCGGCCTACGGCGAGTTGCACCGCAGGGGCCTGGCCCACTCCGTGGAAGCCTGGCAAGGCGAGACGCTGGTAGGTGGTCTCTACGGGGTCTCCCTCGGCAAGGTGTTCTTTGGGGAATCGATGTTCGCGACGGCGCCTGACGCTTCGAAGATCGCGTTCGCCACCTTCGTTCATCAACTACAGCGGTGGGGCATCGAGCTCATCGATTGCCAGGTGTACACCGAGCACCTCGACCGATTTGGCGCGACCGAGTGGCCACGCACGCGCTTTCTCGAAGCTCTGCAAGAAGCACTGCAAGCCGAAACCCGCCTGGGCCCCTGGCACTTCGAGGGCAGCAGCTAAGCGGCCATGCGCGAAGCCCCCGACGCTCCCCGCGTCTTCGCCCTCACTCTCATGACAGGGCCTGCCGGCGATGCTAGCGTTGCCCCCGTGTCCAAACTTCACTCATGGGCGGCCGCGCTTCTCGCGCTAACGCTAGTCCTCTTGCCGAGCTGTCTCGATCCGCACGATCGACCCGCTGACTGGGAAACCATTCACACTCTCATCATCGTGCCAAGCTGTGCGACCTCGAGTTGTCACAGCTCGCTCTCGAAGACCGCTGGCGTCAATCTGGAAGATATCGATGGCGCATACGACTTCTTGATTCGGGAGAACTTCGTCATTCCGGGCGATGTTGAGTTCAGCGGCATCATGCCGCTCTTGCAGGCACGCGGACGCATCTACATGCCACCGGATGCGCCCTTGCCCAAGGCAGATGTCGACCTCATTCGCGACTGGATTGCACAAGGAGCACTGCGATGAAGCGAACACTCGCCATTGTCAGCTTCTTGCTCTTCCTGGGCCTGGCCACCCGCGCCCACGCCTATCCGCAATTTCAATTTTCGAGTGACACGGCCGCCTGCAACCTGTGCCACTACGCACCCGCTGGCGGTGGCATGCTCACTGAATGGGGACGCGACGAAGCTGCGGACACCCTCAGTCGAGGCGGCAATGGCCAGGCTCTGCACGGCCTCGTCGAGCTTCCCGACTGGCTCGACATGGGCGGCGACCTGCGTCTGGCCAGCGCCCTCAAAGACAACGGCGACATCCAGGGGACTCGCTTCCTTGGCTTTCCCATGCAAGCCGACCTGCGCCTGCGCGTGCAGAAGGATGCCCTCTTCGTGCAAGCCGTCGCCGGTCTGCGTGGCAAAGCGCGCCACAGCTCAGTGCCGGCCGGCAGCCTGCGTGAGGAAGCCGGTGCCCTGAGCCTCTTGGTCTCGCGCGAGCACTACATCGGCTACCGCGCCGACGGCTCGAAGAACACCTACCGTGCGGGCCGCTTCTACGCGCCCTATGGCCTGCGCCTGCCCGATCACACCAGCTACACCCGTCGCTACCTTGGCTTCAACATCATGCAAGAGAACAATGCCGAGAACGAGACCCACCTGAGCGCCCACATCTCAGATCCCATCCTGGGTCCCGACACGAGCGAGCTCGGCATCACCGCCATGCACGAGCGACGCGGCGAGAGCAGCGCCACCGGTGCTTCCCTGCGAGCCACTCGATCTGACAGCCACATGCGCGTCCTAGCCGGCACGCACTACAAAAAGTGGCTGTCGGGACCAAAGCTCATGCTCATGGCCGAGCTCGACGGCGCCTTTCAACGCCTCAACAATCCCGACAAGACCAATCTCTTTCAACTGGCAGGCTATGTCGGACCGGTTTGGTTTCCAACCAAAGGTGTGAGTACCAGTGTGGCTTACGAGATCTACGACGAGGATGTTCGAGTCAAGCATGTCGAGCGGCAGGCGCTCAGCACCTGGGTCTCCTTCTTGCCTCGCGCACACTACGAAGTGTTCGCATTGGGGCGCGCGGAGAAGATTGGCGCGCGCAACGAGGTCTACACCGCGATGCTTCAACTTCATTACTACCTGTGAGTTTCCCTATGCCGATTTCTGTTCGCAGCTGCCTTTTCGTTTCGAGTCTGGCCCTTGCGCTTGGCTGTGGCGAAGCGGTGCCCGACAACCCAACCTGGCTCGCTGACGTGCAGGAAATCATCGTGAGCAACTGCGGACGCTGCCACGGCCCGGATCGGCCAGCGTCACGTCCCGACGTGCCCACCGATCTGCGTCTGGATCTCTTCGAGAGTAGCGATCCCATGCTGCGCACCATTTCGAGTCCCGGCATCGTCGAGCGCATCCGCACGCGCGCCGTCGACTACGAGACCAGTGGCGAAACCCAGATGCCACCTGACTCTTATTTGACCAACGAGCAGAAAGAAACCCTCGCCCGCTGGATCGACCAGGGCGCACCTCTCGGCGACCAGCCCTAAGCTATTAGAACCTGAAGGGATTTTTGGCCTACCCCGGCCTGCCCTGCATGGTATACCCCGCCGCCATGTGGCAGCCGCCCCAGCGAATCAAGCACACACTACCGGTCGTGAGCTGGCCCTCCGAATCGGAGGCGGCCGCTTCAAAGCTCTTTAGCAAGATCAAGCTCGGCGGCCTCGAGCTCTCGTCGCGCACCTGGGTGCCTGCCATGGTTCCTTGGCGCGCCACCGACGAAGGCTTCGTGACCGACGATGTCGTGGACTGGTACGCGCGCTTTGCCCAGGGCCGTCCAGGTGCGATCGTGGTGGAGGCCACCGGCATCCGCGATGTGCCCTCGGGCCCGCTCATGCGCGCAGGTCACGAGCGTTTCATTCCCGGCCTGCGTCGCCTGGTCGAAGCGGTCAAAGATGCCTCCGATGGCCAGACGGCCATCTTCATCCAGCTCATCGACTTCTTGCAGATTCGCAGGCGGCCGGCCGCCGAGACCTTCTTCGCGCGCTTCTTCAAGGTCGAGGCCCGCCACCGAGAGGCGCTCAGCAAGCTGCGCGCTGACGCGGCCTGGTTGGCTTGCGACGATCAAGCCGTACAAGCCGAGCTCTTGCAACTCGGCGACGAAGATTTGGACACCATTCTGAGCGCTCGCGAGCTCGACGACTTGCGCTTTGGCTACCGCGAGCGAGTCTGGGACACGCATCTGCCGCAGATTCGCGAGCTGCCGCAGGTCCTGCCCGAGCTTTTTGCCAATGCGGCTGCCAATGCCTTTAGCGCCGGTTTCGACGGCGTCGAGCTGCACTACGCACACGCCTACACCATGGCCTCCTTCCTCTCGGCGCTCAACACTCGCGACGACGGCTACGGCAAGAGCCGTGAAGAGCGCGTTCGCCTGCCACTCGAAGTCATTGCCCACGTGCGCAAGCGCATCGGCGAGGATCGCGTGCTCGGCTTGCGCTTTCTAGGCGACGAGGTCATCGATGGTGGCAACCGCGTCGAGGACGCGCTCTTCTTTGCACAGCGCTTTGCCGAAGCCGGCGTCGATTTCCTTTCGCTCTCCAAGGGCGGCAAGTTCGAAGATGCCAAGCAGCCCAAGGTCGGCAAGGCGGCCTACCCCTATACCGGCCCTTCTGGCTACGAGTGCATGCCCTCGGTCTATTCCGACGAACGTGGGCCCTTTGCTCGCAACGTGGCCCTGGCATCGTCCATCAAGAAGAGCATCAACGACGCTGGTCACAACATCCCCGTGGTCACCGCTGGCGGCATTGGCACCTTCGAAGAAGCCGAAAGCATCCTCAGCCGCGGCGAGGCCGACATCATCGGTGCCGCACGCCAGACCATCGCCGATCCTGATTGGTTCCTAAAGATGCGAGTGGGTGCCGGTGAGGACATTCGCCGCTGCGAGTACACCAACTACTGCGAAGGTCTCGATCAGAATCACAAGCAGGTCACCTGCAAACTCTGGGACCGCAAGGAAATGGACGAGCCCGCGATCAAGCTCGATCACAGCGGCAAGCGACGTCTGACGGCTCCGACGTGGAAGCGATGAAGGGCCAGGTCTTTCTCAGCACCCTCGGTTGCCGTCTCAATGAGGCCGAGCTGGTTTCCTTCGCAAGCGCCTTTGAGAAGCGCGGACTCGAGGTCGTTGGCCGCCCGGAGGACGCCAACCTCATCGTGCTCAACACCTGTGCGGTTACCTCCGAGGCCTCTCGCAAGTCGCGCAAGCTCGCCGGTGCCCTGCATCGCAAGAGTCCAAACGCCAAGCTGGTCGTGA
>JAHEAK010000734.1 GCA_024642805.1 Kofleriaceae bacterium
TCCAAGCAACGCTTCAACAAGCTCGAAACCTATGCGGATGGCGCGTTTGCCTTTGAAGGCGTGGGACCTGGGCCGCACATGATTCGCGCCCGCAAGGATGGCTATGCCGACGCCATCAAGGAAGGTGTGATGGCGCCGACCAAGGATCTGCAGCTTGTGCTGAGCGCGGTGGGCGGCATACAGGGAAGCGTTGCCGACAGCCAGGGCCAGGCGGTGCCACGCTTCACGATCACATACACCGACACGAGCTCCGGGGCTACGAGTAGTTCGCAATTTGCCTCCGCAGACGGCTCGTTTCAGCTCTATCCGGTGTCCCCGGGAAGCTATCGCATCGATGTTTCGGTCCCAGAGGGCAGCGCGAAAGCCACGCAAGAGGTCATCGTCCCCGCCGGCGCCTATGGCGATGTGGCGGTCAAGCTCAGCACCGAAGCACCCGGCGCTGACTAGGCGGGCTCGATCTCGGCAGCCGGCACCATGATCTCACGCATGCTGGCAGGAACGGGCAGACTGGTGCCTAGGACGCGCTCGCGATAGACCAGGTCGGAGTAGGCGCGACGGGCAGGGCTTCGGTAGCCATTGGCGAGCGCTTCAGAGGCCGCGCCACGGGTCACGCTGCGCTCGGACCACAGGCACAGGAGCTGCGGGCTGCGAATTCGGGCCACCGCGCCCACTCCGTAGCGCGCCTTGAGTCGTTCCAAGAACTCGAAGTCGGCTGCAAAGCGGGCGCCGCGATAGGGACCAAGCTGTGCGAAGACTTCTCGGCTGGCCATCAGCGAGACGATGGCCATGCGACTGGCTTTGCGATCGCGAAAGAAGGGCACGCGGCCCTCGGGACTGATGCGCAAGAAGTTTGAGACGCTGGCCTTCTTGGCGGGATTGCGCAGCTGCGCCACCTGCAAGGCAATGCGATCGGGAAGACTGATGTCATCTGCGTCGTGCACAGTGATGAGGTCGCCGGCGGCTTGCGCGATAAGCGCGTTGCGCAGGTTGTAGCTGCCCTGATTGCTGCGAGAGCGAAAGAGTCGCACTCGTGGCTGGTTGGCAAAGCGCTCGAGAAGAAGCTGGAGCGTGCCATCCGTGCTGGCGTCGTCGCACACCAAGAGCTCGAGATTTTGGTAGCTCTGGCCGAGGATGCTGGCCAGGGCGTACTCGATGGTCTGCTCGGCGTTATACGCAGCGACCAGCACACTCACCCGCGGCCCGCTCACGAGCTCGGGCACGGGCGCAAGCTGCATGTCGCGCAGATAGTTCTTACCCGAGCCGGCGCGCTCGATCAGCGGAAGTTTCATCGCGCGCAGGTAGCGATTGAGCGCGGCGCGCGCGGCCTCGGGCGCTTGCGAAAGCAGGGCGCGATGGGCCAAGAGGTGGAGCTCTGGGTTTCGGAGCAGCTCGCGTCGGTGCTGTACCAGGAGAGCACTGAGCGCGTCGGCCTCGAGTCTGCCTTCGTCGATGTCGATGGCCAGCTGATACGGATCGAGGGGGTGGCGGTAGGCGAAGGATGCAGCATGTCGATCGTGCCACGCACGCGCCCGGTCGAGCTCGCCGAGGGCACACCAGTGCGCATACAGCGCTTTGATGGCACGCGGCTCGTCGAGCAGCTCGTCCACCAGCTCGTCAGCCACCACATGCGCACCTGCGGCCACCGCATGACAGAATGCTTCGACGGCCTGCGCGCGGCTCAGTTGTCTGGCGCTGCCCGCACACAGCTTGCGCGCCGACTCGGGAATCTCTGCGCCGGTCGCGGCCGGGTCCCAGTGCTTGACCAGGGCCGGGCGTCGCTCTTGCACCTGCCTGTACAGCGAGTTGGGCAGGCCTGCGATTCGCTCCGCTGCTTGCCAAGCCCGGCTGTCGAAGTGCCGGGCAAGTGTGATGGCTGCCGCTTCGGCCATGTTGCAGCCTGCACTTACCACAGCCTGAATCGGGGTGCTATCGTCTCGGAAGATGTCCCCGAGGCGAGCTTCGTGGCGAGCCCTGCTCGCGCTGCCATTACTCACGGGCTCACAAGCCCTGGCGCAAGAAGCGACCCAACCAGCCGCGCCCGAGACTGTGGCCACGGCGAAAGCAGGGGCGATGACCGAGCCCGCTGTGCCCGTGTTTGAAATCGCTGAGCCCTTGTCTGCGGATAAAGCTACGGAGCCGTCGCCAAGCAAGCACTACTGGCGCGCACTCGTTCTCGAGGCCATGGCCATCGGCGGCGGTACCACCTGGTATTGGATCGACCGCGATCGTCAGGTCGCTGATTGGGACTTCCCGACCTGGCGCGAGCGCTTGACGCTGGATGTGATGCGCTACGACAACAACCCCTTCCACGTCAACTTCGCCTGGCATGCCGGCAACGGCGCCGGCTTCCACGTCATCGCACGCAGCAATGGCCTTGGCTTCTATGAGGCCGTTGGCTACGGCGCGCTCACCTCGATCCTCTGGGAGTACGCCCTCGAGTATCGTGAGAAAGTCAGCGTCAATGACCTCATCTTCACCACCGGTGCCGGCGTGCCCCTCGGTGAGTTCATTCACGCCATGGGCAGCTACTTCAATCGGGATCCAAAGGGACGGCGCTACAGTGCTCTGAGCTGGACTCTTGGTTTTCCCCAGGCGCTGGTTGCGGCCATAGATGGCGCGCCGGCTTCGACGAGCGAGATCCAGCCCATGCCATGGCACGACTTTCATCTCGGCTATGAGCTCGGGCTCTCGCGGGCCGAGCGGGCGGGCGAGCAGGAGGACTTTGCGCTGCACTCCTTGCACATCGACGGTCGCCTCGTGCGCTTGCCCGGCTATCACGAGCCGGGAGCCTTTAGTCAATTCTTCCAAGCCGCGCAGTTCAACCACGCCAGCTTCGACGCATCGGGCGCGGATGGCGGTAGCGGTTTCAAGCTCTTCGCTGACGCTACCCTGCTGGGCTACTACCAGCAGCAGATCCATCCGGATTCAGACTTTAT
>JAHEAK010000117.1 GCA_024642805.1 Kofleriaceae bacterium
TACTATCCCTATGTCGAAGCGCAGCCTGGGGCCGGCAAGGGGCTCTTGGCGATCCTTTCCCAAGAGGCCGCCCTGGTCGTGAGCGACGACGCCCCAACCTTCTTCGTGCCCCGCATGCTCGACAAGGCCGCCCAAGAGCTCGCGTGTCGCTTTGAAGTCGTCGATTCCATAGGCCTCTATCCCGTGCGAGCGAGCACTCGGATGTTTACCAGCGCGGCTTCCTTTCGGCGACACTTGCAAAAAGAGCTGCCAGCGCACCTGGTCGATATGCCCGATGCGGATCCACTGGCCACGCGCCACTTGCCCCCGATGCCAGACTTGCCCGAGAGCGTGCGCTCACACTGGCCGCCGATCGATCTGGGCACAAGCGATGCGCTGCTCTGCTCGTTGCCCATCGATCATTCGATCGCCGCCACGAAACTACGTGGCGGGCCCAGAGCGGCCGAGCGCGCGCTCAGTGATTTCATCGAGCACAAGCTGGTCGACTACACGAGCCTTCGCAACCAGCCATCCGCCGACTGTCAAAGTCACCTCTCGCCCTACTTGCACTTTGGGCACATCGCCAGCAGCGAGATCTTCATGGCCCTCGTCGCTCGCGAGCAGTGGACGCCTGGCCACATGGCCGAGCGCGCTAGCGGTTCGCGTCGCGGGTGGTGGGGCATGAGCGAGGAGTCGGAGGCCTTTGTCGATCAGTTGCTCACCTGGCGCGAGCTCGGCTTCAACGCGGCCGCACATGATCCTCTCTATACCCGCTACCAATCGCTGCCCACTTGGGCCCAAGCCAGCCTGGCCGCGCACGCAAACGATCCGCGTCCCTATGTTTATTCCGAGCAAGAGCTACTGGACGCGCGCACCCACGACCCGATCTGGAACGCGGCCCAGCGACAACTCGTCCGCGAGGGCACCATTCACAACTATCTGCGCATGCTGTGGGGCAAGAAGATTCTGGAGTGGTCGCCACGTCCGGAGCGCGCCCTCGAGCTGATGATCGATCTCAACAACAGGTACGCGCTCGACGGACGCGATCCGAATTCCTACAGCGGAATCTTCTGGGTGCTTGGTCGCTATGATCGCGCCTGGGGCCCGGAGCGGGCCATCTATGGCAAGATTCGCTATATGTCCTCTGACAACACCGCCCGCAAGCTGCGGCTTGGCGACTATCTGAAGCGATATGCCGAAGCCTGATCGAAGTGCGGCCAGCGGCGCATCTCCTGGCGCATCGCAAGGCGCATCGCCACTTGCATCACCAACGAGTGGTGCGAGCTCACTGGCTCGAAGTGTCGTGGGCGCCCTCAAGGCGCCGGCGATCTTCTGGTCCTTCAGTCGCCTCGGCTTTGCGAGCCGGGCCAAACGCTTCGACGACACCGGCATGCACTTGCGGGGCAAGACCGTGGTGATAACCGGCGCGAACTCGGGCATCGGCCTTGCCGCCGCCGAAGCCATGATCGCTCGTGGTGCCCACGTGCAGTTGGTGTGTCGCAATCGCCAGCGAGGGCAAGCAGCGCTGCAGCGAGTGAGCGCGTGCTCGGCCGAGGGCGGAAGCGCACACCTGCTGCTTGCCGACCTTGCCGACTTGTCATCGGTACGCGCTCTGGCGGGCGAACTCGCCGCTGTAGAGATCGACGTTCTCATCCACAACGCGGGCTCCCTGGAAACGACTCGCAGGCTCACCCCTGCGGGTCTGGAATTTGACCTTGCGCTGCACCTGGTCGGCCCCTACCTGCTCACCACCCTGCTCTTGCCAGCCTTGCGCGATCGTCGAGGACGCGTCCTCTTCGTGTCCTCTGGCGGCATGTACAGCGCGCGCTTGTCCCTCGATGCCATGCGCTGGGAAGGGCGAGTCTATGATGGTGTGCGAGCCTATGCCCAGGTCAAGCGTGCACAGGTGGCGCTGGTAGAGGACTGGGCCGCACGCGAACCTGAGGTCGAGTTTCATGCCATGCATCCCGGTTGGGTCGATACCCCCGGGGTCGAAAGCTCGCTGCCGCGCTTCTATCGCAGCACCAAGCGCTGGCTGCGAACACCGGCACAAGGTGCTGACACGATCGTCTGGCTCGCATCTCAACAGCCCCTGCCCGCGGCGTCTGGATCCTTCTGGCTCGATCGCGAATCGGTAACTCGCTACCTTCTGCCCTGCACACGCGAGTCGGCACTTGAACGGGAGGCGCTGTGGACCGCTCTGCAAGAGGCTAGCGATGGCTAGCCATCATGGCTGCGGGTCGTGCTCACGAGCTTGTCCTACCCGCGAACCAGTCTGGCTGAGCCAGTGATCCATCTCGAGCCATCGATCGAGAAGCCAGCCCAGCTCCTGTCGTGCCTCTACGGGAATCTCACTGGCCCGAATCCGTCGTGCCGAGATGCGCAGCCTCGTGCCAACGAGTTCGCCCCGCCAAAAGTCTCGCAAGGTGGCCGCTCCTTCCAAGCCACTGTGTGCAAGGAGAACCAGGTCGACATCAGGGGCGGCCGTCAAGAGTGCGAGCGCTCCGCCTGGCCTGGGCGGCAAGAGGCCCACAAAGCGCTGGACGCGCTCGCCGAAGCGCGGGTCAGCCAACAAGCGGGCCTTGACCTTCTCGAGTTTCTTCGGCGAAAAGCGGGTGCCCTCGGGATAGATGAGAACTCCTTCGTCATCGGCCAATCCCTTGGCAAGCTCGCGCACCTTGGCAATATCGCGCTCGCTGTCTTCGCCTCGGCTCACGAAGGCATTGGGCAGGCGATTGCCGACGATATCAATGCAGGGATCAAAGAGCAGCTCGTCTTTGAGAACGTAGCGCAAACGCAGGCGATGAGGATTGGCAAGCAGCGCCGCGGTCAAGACCGTGTCCACCAGACTGGCATGGCGCACAAAGAAGAGCAGTGGCCCACGGCCTACGCTCTCGAGCCCTTCTGCCTCCACCGACATCGAGTAGATCCATCGGCATCCTGCAAAGAGGGAATCGGTCCAGACCCGCTGCACGGCCGTGTTGTGGCGCAAGAAACGCTGGCCCTTGCGATGAACGAGAAAGGCCAGCCACACCAGGAGCGAGACCAACACCCCAAGCACTTCGCAGGTGAGAATCCACTGAATCGACAGTACAGCCCGCACCCGCGCCCAGGGCCGCATGGGCGCGACCAGGTCCAGAAGGGCCAAGAATGCCAAGCCTGGCAGCAGCAAGAAGGAGCCCAGGCTCCACAGCAATAGCAACACAGAAACACTGAGGGTGCGTCGCGAGGCTCGTCGGAGGATCTCGCGCATGCCCAGCCTCACGAGCCGCGACTCTGCTGCTCGTTATCCACGACGCGCACGCGCTCCACCTCGCTCTCGAGTCGGTCGCGCAGCTCGCGCAAATCGGCAACGCGTCGCTCGGGGCCGATGAGATGTGGATAGGAAGGCGCGCTGCGCCCGCCCACGACGATCTCGAATTTCTCGGGGACCTCACTCAAAAGTTCACGCAACATGCTCTCGGCCACCTCTGTGCGCTGGTTGACGACCGAGAGTAGCAAGAGTCGAGCACCCGTCTCGCTAGCGGCATGGCGAATCTCGGCAGCGGGCAGATTGGGGCCCAGATAGAGGACGCGCCAGCCACAGGTCATGGCCACGAAGGCGGCCATCATGGCGCCAAGCTCGTGCAATTCACCGGAGACGGTAGCAGCCAGTGCCACGGGAGCGTTCTGATTTGAGGCCTGACGGGATAGAAAAGTTCCTAACATCGAACGCACAACGGCCGTGGCCGCGTGCTCGTGGGCGATGCGTATGTCTCCCGCCTGCCACTTGTCGCCGACCATCTGTACCAGGGGCGCAATCACATCGAAAACCATGCCCAGGGGGCTCACGAGCGTCGATACATCATGGAGGATGCGCTCCGCCCCCGCGACGTCGAGCTTCATGATCGCGCGCATCGCTGCCGCCACCGCTGCCGCCTCCCGTGTCGATTCGGAATCCACGATCATGCCGCGACGCCGCGCTGACTCGAGCATCGCCCGCAGCTCTTCCATGTCGAGACCCGCGATGCGACCGATGCTCACCCCGCTCTCCGTGAGGGCGCGAAGGGCCAGGAGCTTATCGATGTGCGCATCGGTGTACTCGCGTGTGCCGCCCGGAGATCGCTCAGGCGTAACCGCTCCGTAGCGGCGCTCCCAGACTCGAATCGTGTGGGTCGACAGGCCGGTGGACTTTGCGACAAGGCCAATATGATAGCGCCCTGCATTTGCTGTTGGTGTCACTACTGCTCACTCCGCTTGCGAGGCCGCGTATAGCACGAGCGGACCATCACATGTACCTCAGGGTCTCCGCAACGCCACCGTAACCGGTAGCGTACCACCACCACCAGGCGACCATCATGATGCCATGGCCACTCATGATGAGAACGTGGCTCCACATCTCGACGCGGTCCGCGCTCTCCCGCATGTATCGTCGCCAGTGAAAGACCTCGTCAACGAGACTGTAGATCACCGAGAGGGCGGTAAAGACGATCCCCGGTATCACGAAGACCGGGCGTTGATAGGCCAGCACCAGACAGACCACGCTCAGGACTCCCATGGCAATCGTGATGTGGTGCACGAGTGCTTCTCCGCCTTCGAGCGCCTGGCGATAGATCGTTCGGTGGCCAATGGTGTCGATGGCGATGGCAATGGTGAACATGAGAGCTCCGACCGGAACCAGATAGGCCTGGTCGGGAAAGTGCACTCCATGCTGACGGCCGAGCACGAGAAAGCCGCTCGTGGATGCGTGCAGACCGAAGATCGTGCCGATCCAAAGGATATAGGCCAGCCAGTCGCCCTTGCTAAACTGGCGCGCTCGCCGCACGTAGATCAGGAATTCAGCTGCAAAGGATGTCATGGGAAAACTCCACTCGAGTGCTGGGCGACGTGTATCTGCTGCGGCCCGAAAGAGTGCGAAGCAAGCGCCCGGGCAGCTCGCCAAGAGCCTCTAGGCCGGCGCGCATGACCAGGAAGAGCTTTCGGGGTTTGCTAACGATCGCCCGGCCCGCACCAACGTCGCAGCCTGCCTTGCGCAACACGCGACCAATATCTGCGTACACCAGTCGGGCCGTCCGCACACCAAAGGCGGCGCGCCAGGGCAGATCGCGCATGCCGCGATCCGCAGAGCGATAGTAGCGGTCCGCCATATCGAGAAGCTCGCCAACGGTGGCGGCGCACGCGGCTCGTAGCTCGCGCGGAAACTCGCCGCCCAGGTGGGATCGCAGTCGGCCGGCGCCGTGTCGCTCGAGCAGGCTGTCGGGAAGGTATAAGCGCTCGCGTTGCCAGTCTTCCATAACGTCGCGACACACGTTCGTGAGTTGCATGGCCATGCCCAGGTGCGCCGCATGGCGCATGGCTTGCTCGCGTCCCAGACCGATGACGTGACACATCATGAGACCCACCGTGCTAGCCACTCGATAGCAATAGCCCATGAGGGTCGGCACATCCGGGTAGTTCTGTGCCTTGGCGTCCATGGCCATTCCGGCCAGAAGCTCGCTGGGATAGTGGCGAGGAATCGAACAACGCTCGAGCAGCTCTCTGAAAGCGGACAAGAGCGGGTCTGCTACCGGCTGGTTGCCGTAGACCGTCTCGAGCTCACTGCGCAGACGTGCCAACTCCTGGGATTGTTGCGCTGGCGGCGACTCGTCGATGGCGTCGTCGGCGGCCCGACACCATGCGTAGAGCACGGCGGCATCGTCTCGACTGCGAGGTGGCAAGAGCTTGGAGGCTAGAGCAAAACTCTTAGAATGCGTCTGAATGGAGGCACGACAGAGCTCCAGCGCCACAGCCGCGTCGCCACTCACTGCCACGCCCACCTCCCGAGTCTCCGCCAGCGCGCTCATGCCACGCCTCGCATGCTGGCGAAGTCCTCGAGAATCAGGCTGGCCGTTGCCTTGGCCGAGTTGACCACGCCTGGCACGCCCGCCCCTGGATGCGTTCCAGCGCCGACCAGGTAGAGGTTCTCGATGTCATTGTCGCGATTGTGCGCGCGGAAGTAGGCGCTCTGGGTCAGGCGCGGCGCACAGGAGAAGGCCGAACCGTGGAAGGATCGCAGATCGCTCTCGAAGGTCTTTGGAGTGATCCAGTGCTTGGTCACCACATGCTTGCGCAGATCGGGCATGACGGTCTCGAGGGATTCGAGAATGCGCTCGGCATAAGAATCTCCGATCGCATCCCAGTCGAGGGGCGCGTTGCCTAGGTGCGGCACCGGCGAGAGCACGTAGAAAGAGCCGTGGCCTTCGGGCGCCAGGGATGGATCCGTGTGGGTCGGCGCGTGCAGGTACAGGCTGAAGTCATCCGGCAACTCGTGCCCTTCGAAGATTTCTTTGAGCAACTCGCGATAGCGCGGGCCAAAGAGCACGGTGTGGTGCACGACATCGTCTTTGTAGGTGCGATCGGTGCCGAAGTAGAGCACGAAGAGCGACATCGACCACTCGCGCTTCTCGAGCTTGCGCACTCGCTTGGCTGCAACGGGATGTTTTTTGTAGAGCGAGGCGTAGGTGTGGTGCAGGTCGGCGTTGGATACCACCAGATCAAAGGACTCAGGCTCGCTCGACCCAGCACGTAGCTCGTGACTGATTCGACCGTGGTGATTCTTGACCTCGATCTCTTCGACCGGCGCGGACAGGCGCAGCTCGCCACCCAGTTCCTCGAAGAGGGTGACCAGAGCCGCGACCAGCGCGCCTGTACCGCCCTTTGGAAAGAACACGCCCCACTTGCGCTCCAGATAGTGAATGAGCGTGTAGATGGCGCTGGTATCGAAGGGATTGCCACCGACCAAAAGCGAGTGAAAGCTCAGTGCTTGACGTACGTGCTCGTCTTTGACGAAGCGCGCAACCGTCTTGTACACCGAACGATCTGCGCGCAGACGCATCAGCTTTGGCGCCACCTTGACCATGTCGGAGAAGCGCAAGAAGGGCTCCGATGCCAACTTCTCGTAGCCGGTTTCGAAGACCTTCTTGCTGTATTCGACGAACTTGAGATAGCCCGCGGCATCTTCGGGACGACGCTCGCGAATCTGCTTGATCATCGAGTCGCCATCGCCGTCGTAGTCGAAGGAATCCCCATCGCTCCAGATGAGGCGGTAGAAGGGCGCAACCGGCATCATCTCGATGTAGTCGGCCATCGAGCGACCGGCCTCGGTGAAGAGCTCCTCCAGACAGTGCGGAGCGGTTATGACCGTCGGTCCTCCATCGAAGGTGTGGCCGTCCTGTCGGTAGACATAGGCCCGTCCGCCTGGCTGATCGCGGGCTTCGAAGATCGTGGTCTGAATGCCAGCCGTCTGCATGCGGATCGCGACTGCGAGTCCGCCGAAGCCGCTGCCAATGACTGCTGCGCGTGTGAGGGTGTCGTTACTCATAGCTCTTCTCCAATCGAGATATCTCCGCCCGCATCTCCGCAATGATGTCCAGGTCTCCGAACTCCGCTTGCAGCTCGGCCAGGCTCAACAGCAAGCTAGAATGCACGCGCTCTCGACCTGCCTCGGCCACCCGCTCGCTCAAGGCCTGTGCCAGGGCTTCGGGGGCTTCCTCGGCGCGGAGCACGCATTTGAGCCTGTCGATATGTTGCTCGTACTCACTGGCCGAACAGCAGGAGGCCAGCCATGCCCACGGCCAGGTCGGCCGATCATTTTCGAGATCCTCGCTGGCCTTGTGCGCGCGCGCGGGCGAGGTGATGCTGCCCAGATCGTCTAGCATCTGCAGACCCGTTCCTAGATCGCGGCCGAAGCGGCGCAGCGCTTCTACCTGTGCGCTTTCGGCACCGAGGGCAATCGCGCCAATGACTGCCGACAACTCCATCAAGGCCGCTGTCTTCAGACGACTGGCCGCGCGCACGACTCTTGCGATCTCGCCTTGCGAGAGTTCGCTGACCTTCAGTGCCAGATCCAGCGCCTGGCCACGGTGACATCGCTCGACCGCCTGGCAGGCCTCGCGGGTCAGATCGGCGCGTATCGAGCTCTCAAGAGGCAGACGCTCGATCAGGGTCAATGCCCAGAAGTACATCCAGTTGCCGGTGTTGAGAGCAAGGGGAACGCCGTGCACCCGATGCAGGGCTGGTGCGTCGCGACGGGTCTCGGCTTGATCCTCGATGTCGTCGACGATCAGCGAGCCGGCGTGCAGGAGCTCGACGATCTGGGGAAGAACGCTCGGCATCGCGTGAGCGGCGCCACCAGCACTGACCCAGGAGGCGTAGACCAGGCGCGACCTGAATTGTTTCCCGGGCCTGCGCAAGAAATCTCGCGCAGGATCGCCAAGGGCGCGTTCCCACAGGTGGCGGGGCAAGCCATCGAGGTCTCCGTCGACTTCCAGGTCGAGCAGATCCACGAGTGAAGACTGCAATAGCGATGTTGGCGCAATGGCTTTCACGACACGTTCCTTCCGAGAAAAGCGGCCTTATAGGACATGCCGCGCGGTGGCCTTCCCACCAGAACACGAGCCCTATCGATGCCCGTCAGCTGCAGGGCGTAGAAGCGACGAATGATGCCCTCGTCGAGGGTGTAGAAGCGCTCGAGGACGTTGTAGCGCTCTTGCGGGGCAAACCAGGTAAACAACATCTTGTTGAGGCGATAGGCAAACTTCATTTGTCGCTCCTGATCCGAGCGCAGACTTGTCAGCCCCTCCGCTCGCAGTTGGTCGATGCTGCTCTTGGCGATGAAGCTGGCGATGCGCAGCGCGATTGGGAAGGAGTAGCCCGTGACCGGATGAAACCAGCCGCCACCATAGCCAGCACGAATCGGCTGGTCGGCATGATGAGGCGGCACGCTGCCCGCCCACGGCAGCGGCAAGACACCCTTTTCCGCGCGCACGAGCTCGTCGATAGCGTAGCCCTGCTCTTCTGCGTAGGCATGAATGCGCTCACAGAACAAATCGTAATCCAGCTCTTTGGAGCCAGAGAAACAGGTATCTTCGAGCAGCAGGCGATCCTCCGCCAGAGGGAGGACGTAGAGAAAGCGGAAGCCATCTTGCTGCTCGACCCGAGCGTCCATGAGAATCGGACTCGTCAGACCGTGGGCCGTGTGGGTTCGCACCTCCAGGCCGACGAACTTTTGATAGCCACTTTTGCCCGACAAAAGCTCGTGTCGCTCCGGCCCAGTGGCATCGATAACAGCCCGCGCGCGCAGCACGCGGCCATCGGCTAGCACGACCCGGTCGGCGCAAATGTCGACGGCGTGAGCGTTGAGTTCAATGCCACTGCCAGGAGCCCCCACGAAGGCCTTCGTCACTAGCTCGGCAAGACGCTCGGAGCTCAGCATCGAATAGCCGGTGGCAAGCTCGCGCTCGAGCCGCGGAAAGAGCACTCGATAGCTTTGCCAGTTGTGCTCGGCCAAGCCGGCGACGAGCTCGGCATCTTCCGGGCCAGCGTCGCTGGCGTGAAAGCACCAGGTGTGATTGCCAGCCAGCGCCGGGCCGCTCTCGATCAAACACAGGCGCAAGGCCGGCTGACGACGGCGCAAGGCCAGGGCGATAAGGCCGTTCTGCAGGCCGCCACCGACCAAGACCAGGTCGAAGTCTGTCGAGGTTTCGTCAAACACGTGTCTAGATATATCCATTGACAGAGCCGATCGCAAGCAATAAATATTAACCATCTACACAGAAGATCGAGGTACATGTCTAATTTATGTCTAACTATCGAGAAGCAAACCAGGGCTACCCCCAGGCTTCTCCTCGCCCTCCTTGTGCTGGGATGCAGCGCCTGTTCCGGATTCGTCGAGGAGCGGGCTGCGGCCAGCACCTTCGCCATCATGAAGGGATCCTCGCTGGCGGTACAACGCAGTCCAGATCTCGAACTGATTCGGCAGGCAAGCCCCGCCGGTCTGGTTCAGCTCGAGGCCTTTCACGTGGCCTATCCAAGGCATCGCGGTTTCTTGGAGTTGCTCACCGAGGGCTACTGCCAATACGCAATCGGCTTTGTGCAATCTGACGTTGAGCGCGCCAGCTTGCTTGGCCGACCCGCGGAAGCGGAGAGAGCTCGCGAGCATGCGCTCTTACTACTAGAGCGCTGTAGCGATCTAGGACTGCAGCTTCTAGGGAAGAGGTGGCAAGAGGCGCACGCCGCCAAGCGCCTATCACCTCTAATAGCCCGCGCAGGCAAACGCGAGCTGGCGGGTATGGTCTGGCTGGGCCTTGGCATGATCCATCGCATCACACTCGATCCGCGTAACCTGCGCGCTCTTCAGGAGCTACCACTGGCCAAGTCTCTACTCGAGCGCGCCCTCGTCATTGACGAGGGTCACAACGATGCCATCGCGCATGTGGTGCTGGGTGCCCTGGCCTGCTCGCTGCCAAGGCTCCTCGGAGGCGACCTCGATGCGGGCAAGCAGCATTTTGAGCGGGCTCGCACGCTAACCGGCGGCGAGACCCTCATGGTGGCAGTGGTCTTCGCTCGCACCTGCTCGCTAGGCTCTGGAGATCGAGCAGAATTCAGACAAACACTTAGTGATGTCAGCATAAGCGATCCTGCTCGCTGGCCTGACAGACGTCTGCCCAACGCCATGGCCATCGAAAAGGCTCGACTCTACCTGGAGGTCGAAGCTCGTCTCTTCGATAAGAGCCCCCCGCCCGCGCTGGAACCGAAGAACGACACTGGGGCTGACGCTAGGGTCGAGACCGGTCTCGACACCGGTCTCGACACCGGTCTCGACACTGGTCTCGACACTGGGGCCAACACCCGGTGAGCGAGGGAGGTACAATCCCGCCATGGCGCTTTTAGAACTTCGCGAGCTCACGAAGTCCTTTGGCGGGAGCGTCGTCGTCGACAACATCGATCTCGATGTTGCCAAGGGACAAATCTTCGCGCTGCTCGGTCCAAACGGGGCCGGCAAGACGACAACCATCTCCATGCTCAGCGGCGTCCTCGCGCCCAGCTCAGGCAGTGCGAGCGTCGCCGGTCTGGATATCGTGCGCTCGCCAAAACGCGCGCGCGCCGCTATCGGTCTGGTGCCGCAAGATCTGGCCCTCTACGAGTCGCTCAATGCTAG
>JAHEAK010000735.1 GCA_024642805.1 Kofleriaceae bacterium
CTACGTGGCGGTCCTGGGCGGGTGGAACAACAGCAATTCCATCCTGGCCAGACGCGACGAGCACGGAAAGGTTGGCATCGACCTGGTCGAGCGCGCGCGCCCAGGAGTCGAGGTAGGCAAGCGCTACCACTGGAAGATCGAATATCGCGCAGGCGATATCAGCTGGTACGTCGACGACATGCAGACTCCCTTTTTGCACTTTGTCGACCAGAGCCCTTTGCAGGGCCCAGAGCAGAGCTACTTCGCGTTCAACAACTGGCAGAGCGATACCTGGTTCGACAACCTGAAGATCGAGCCCCTGCCCTAGCCGCGCTGCTTCGCCCCAGGCCGCGGCGGCTGGCTGGCTCTCGCCCCGCCCCTTGGCTGGCCCCCGATTGTTGCGCGCAGTCACCGGTAAATCGCGCTTCTTAGGCTAAAATTGCGCCCAGTGTCCCGCCAGGATGGGTGGCCGGGACTGAGGTCATGGAGCAGTTCGGCAAATATCAAATGGTGCGGCGCGTCGGCGCCGGCGGTATGGCCGAGGTTTTCCTGGCGCGCACCACGGTTGCGCAAGGGCTCAACAAGCAACTGGTCATCAAGAAGATCCATCCTGCCTACGCGCGCTCGCGGCAGTTCATGACCATGTTCATCGACGAGGCCAAGATCGCGCTCAGCCTCAACCATCCCAACATCGTGCAGGTCTTCGACTTCGGTCAGGTGGGTCAGACCTTCTTTTTGGCCATGGAGCACATCGAGGGCATGGATGTGCTGCGGGTGATGCAGGACCGAGCCAGGGCCGGCCAGCCCGTACCGCTCAACATTGCCGCGTACATCGTGCAGCAAGTCGCCAAGGGTCTGGACTACGCCCACCGCAAGAGCGACGAGTACGGCGATCCCCTCGGCATCGTCCATCGCGACATCTCGCCACAGAACATCCTCTTGTCGTGGGACGGCGCCGTGAAGATCGTCGACTTCGGCATCGCGCGCGCCCGCGACGTCAAGGAGGAAGAGGGCGTCATCAAAGGCAAGTTCGCGTACATGGCGCCCGAGCAGGCTCGTGGCATGCCCGTCGACAGACGTGCCGATGTGTTCTCTGCCGGCGTGGTGCTCTTCGAGTTGTGCTGTGGCCGCCCGCTCTTCCAGGGCAAAGGCAAAGAGGTGCTCGAGCAAGCCAAGGCAGGCGCCATTCCCAGCCCGCGCAAGCTCAACCCGCTGATTCCCGAAGAGCTCGAGCAGACCATCCTCAAGGCGCTCACCTTCGATCGCGACTCGCGCTTTCAGACCGGTCGCGACTTCCAGAACGCCTTGGCGCACTTTCAATTTCAGTGGGCGCAAAGCCATAGTGACTTGCCACCCGACTCGGGCGCGTTGGCGCAATGGCTGGGCCGCAACATCGCCCGCGAGCAGAGGCCGACACGCGGTCGACCTCCCACGGCACCGGGCACACCGGCCGCCATCGAGAGTGCATCGCACTCTGGCAGCACCCAGGGCACAAGCGGCGTGCAGCGCGGATCTTCGCCTGCCACCCGCCGTGAGTTGCGCGAGCGCAAGCCGGTGTACGTCCTCGAAGGCTGCCTCGCGGGTCTAGACCAGTTGCGAGAGCGGGTCGGCGACGACCGAGCCTCGAGCATGGTTGCCGACTTCTACAGTGTCGCCAAAGACATTGCCTTCAAGCACGAAGCTTCGCTGGAGGACACCAGCGCCACCGGGCTGCGCCTCATCGTCGGCGTGCCTGTTGCCGGCGATGATGATGCCACTCGCACCACGCGGCTCGCCCTCGATCTCATCGAGGCCCTCGATGGCATTGGCCACGATGTGGAACCGGAGTTGCGACTGGCCGTCGGCATCGAGCGAGGCACGGCTCTCGTCACCCGCGACAAGGACGGCCGCTACACCCATCAACTGGAGCTGGAAACCGCATCCAGCGCCTCGGAGCTTGCCCGCGACGCGCGTGGTGCAGAGGTGCTCGTCACTAGCGAAATCTACCGGGTGTGCAAGGACGAGTGGAACTTCGAAGCACTGGCGGGAACCCGCACTGGATCACCGAGCGCCAAGGTCTATCGCCTGCGAACCCGCAAGGAGCGCATGCAGCGCCTGCAGGAGCGCAGCAAGGGCGTCGAGTTGGTGGGCCGCGATCTGGAGCTCAAGGCTCTTCGCGACGCCTACCGCGAGACCCTCATCCACGGCGCACAGAAGCTCATCGTCATCACCGGCGAGCCAGGCATCGGCAAGCGCTCGCTGGTCAACGCGCTGCTCGACCACATTCCCGCCAGCGAAGCATCCATCATGCGAGCGACGGCGCGCGCGGCCACTCGCTACACGCCCTTTGGCATCGTCGCCGACTTTGGC
Organism: Kofleriaceae bacterium; assembly: GCA_024642805.1. GTDB lineage: Bacteria > Myxococcota_A > Polyangia > Haliangiales > Haliangiaceae > NORP324. The sequence goes on from JAHEAK010000735.1 coordinate 2,329, forward strand.
CGAGACGCGATGGGCCTTGCCGAAGGCGCCGACCCCAAAGAGATTCAAAAACGCATCGAGATGCTCTCGGCCGTGCTCTGGCCCAATCGCACCGACAGCGACGAAGTTCGCGAAGTCATCGATGCCTCCTGCTTGCTCTTTGGTATTCGCCGCGATGGCTGCCCTGAGCTTGACTCCAACGAGCTGCGCGCGCGCTTGCGCAAGATTGCCACTCGGCTCGAACAGCGTTTTGCCCCCGATCGCCCGCTGATCGTGGTCGCCGAAAACGTCCACTGGGCTGATGAGCAGAGCATGGCGCTCAACACCGAGCTTCTGCAGATCAACAACACGCGCGGCATTTTGGTCCTGATCACCTCACGCCCCGAACCGAGCATCATCAAGCTGGCCCAGGAGGCTGACGCGGATGTCATGCGCCTGGATGAACTCGACGAGCTCAGTCGCGCGCGGCTCATCGAAAAGCGCTTCGTCAGCGACGAGGACAACCAGGATCTGGTCAAGCAGCTCTTGGCGCGCACGGGCGGCAACCCCTACTTCATCACCGAAGTGCTCGACAGCCTGATCGATCGCGGCATCCTGCTCGAGGAAGGGGATGGCAGTGACAACGCG
>JAHEAK010000118.1 GCA_024642805.1 Kofleriaceae bacterium
TTTCGATGGCCAGTGTGATAAATTGACAAGGACTGTGGGTAAGCGCTCGCCCGTTCTTGGGTACAACCATAACTTCAAGCATCGAGGCTTGATATTCCACGTGCAGACCGAAGACTCGGGCGTGGATAACCCGCATTTGTTCACGCACCTTTTTCACGGTGGCGTGATCATCTCGAGTCGACGCATGGACTATGACGCGGCCTCGGAGGTCGAGACCGTCAAGTCGCTGATGCAGTCACAGCACAAGGCTGTGCTCAAAGACCTCAAGATCGGTACCTTCGACCAAAAAATCGACGACTACCTCGGCAACGATCCGGAGCTGCTTCCGCGCAAGGGCTCCGGAACTAGCGACGATACCGATCCAAGCGCGAAGGCTCCGGAGACGGAAACTTCGCCCATCGCCAGGTCGCAGCGCTTCAAGACCGAACTCGATGACGAAATCGAGGCGACCATTCGGGTCAAGCGATCCGTCGTCCCTGGAGACACCGTCGACATGGATGAAGCGGCCGCGCAAGCGATTGCCCAGTTCGATGCACTAGCCAGCGTGGAACCTAGGGCCGCGGCGCCACAAGCGGATCCGCGCCCAGCCACGCCCTCGATCCCGCCGGTGCATGCGCCTGCCACGCCCGTGCAAACCAGGGTCATGCCGCCTGGGGCGCCTCGCGCACAGGTTCCGGCGGCGAGCGCTGCGCCTGCACCCTTGGCGGATACCGAGCCCTCCGCAGCCACCGGAGCACCCGCCTCGGCACTCAATCTCGACTTGCCGATGAGCAGCACCGTGCGAGGGCGCGTGCACACGCCAACTCCTGTGGCGATTCGGGTCCTGGGCGACGACGAGCTCGGTGATCCGATGGTCACCTTCGCGCCCCGAAGTGGGGCCACGGCGGCTCCACCTTCTTCAGCCCCAGCGGCTAGAGCTGTGGCAGCCCCAGGCGCGGCGCCGGCAGCACGAGCCCCGGTGCCGCCAATTGTCGCGCCGAGCGCGAAGCCCGCTGCGGTTCCCAGTGCGGTTCCCAGTGCGATTCCCAATGCGATTCCCAATGCGATCGATGACGCCTCCGACAGCTCGGGCTCGTATCACATTCGACGTCCCAATCGAGGCACCGCTGAGCGCTTTGGGCGCGCACGCACCGTCGCACGCAGCTCGCCCGATCCAACGCCAGCCAAGGCCTTTCCGACGGCCCGCGCAAGTGGCAAGGCGGCCAATCCGCAACCTGGTCGGCCACGCTCCTCGGTCGTCGTTTCACGCCCTGCTGTGATCATTGGTGCGCCGCCTTCGATGGTCGGTGGCGACAATGGCAAGCAGCGCGCGCCTGCGGCTCGCAAAGCACGAGACGGCAACCTCTTCGGCAAAGATCTCATCTCCGAGAAGAGTCTCGACGAAGTCATCATGGCCTATCTCTCGGAAGATGGCTCCGACGAATAACGCGAGTCCTTCGCTTCGCATCACGCGTCATCATGGCCTATCTCTCGGAAGATGGTTCCGACCAATAGCGCGAGTCTCTTGGCAAAGCGCTAGCGTCGGCTGCGATACAGGCCGAAGGCGAAGAGCAGGGCAAAGAAGGCCAGGATCAGCACGAGAGCGAGGGCGTACCAATAGGTGCCTGGCTCTTCGGTAGTGTTGAGCACGAAGGCGTCGCTCGCAAGCACCAGGCTGGCTCCGACGAAGATGCGTTGAATTTGAAAGCCGAGCTGTGGCTTGCCTAGCACCAGCTCATCGCCATCGAGCGATAGCTCGGCCCAGGTACCCTCGCGAGTGCTCGCGATTTCATCGGCGCTGGCAGCAAAGAGCTTGGCCTGCACGAGCTTTTCTCGGATACCAGCTACGCCCTGTGGAGCAGGCACCTCGAAGGTCCACGAGCCTGGATCACTCGACACCGCGGCCGTCTCGGGCGGCAAGATGCCAGCGCCTTCGAGAGCAAGTCGCCAGGCGGCCTCGTTGTCGTAGGGATCGGTGCTGACGGCGTAGACCCGTGCCCGCTGGTTGGCAACCTCGTGCACGCGCACATAGGTGCTTGCCTCGATGTGTACCTCCTCGCCTGCGATGTCGCGCACGCTGGTGGAGCTGTTGGCGAGGGCCGCTGTGACTTCCGAGAGCGGAATGGGACGTGGCACATTGTGAGCGGCGCGGATGTAGCTCTTGAGTGTGTTGTAGAAGCTGAGATCGCGCACGCGGGTCAAGCGGCCGCGATAGCGCTCGTCAGTGCCATGAGGACCGGTCCAGGGCGTGGCGGGCAAGAGCAACCAGAGTTTGCCTTGACTGCCAAGCGCGGGTACCAGGACCTGGCCGACGCTGGTTCCGGTCGGCAAGATGCGCAGCGCTTGCGGCCGATCGGGAATGACCTGGATCTCGACGAAGCGATTGTCTGGCATCCCCTCGAGATCGGCGATGCTGGCCACCGTCATGGGCGTGGCCGATTGTCGCGAGAAGATGAGGTCTCCGGATAGTCGCCAGCCAATGGTCAAGCAGATAGCCATGATGGCCAATGCCATGATGGGGCGCACGCGGGTACGTGCACGCGGCAAGCGCACGAGTTCTGGGTCCAGCTCGCTTTTGGCGGGCGGGGCCTTCGTGTCCTCTGGCTCTTCGGCCTTCTCGTCGGTGCGCTTCTCTGCCATGGAGCAGGCTCAGATTAGCTTGCCAGCGCCGCTAGCGCTACTCTGGAACAAGGGTGTAACTTTGAGCAGTGGCTTCTGATGACGATCGTGCAGGTACCAAGGGTGCTACGCGCAGCGGTCTCAGCGGCACGATAGCGGTGCACGAGGTCATGGAGTCTGCGGATCGCCGCGCCCGTGAAGTGGTGCAGAGCCTTGGCCACCGCCTGGCATCCGAGTCGACAGCGGAGGCCATCGAGAGGAGGGCGCTTAGCTCCGATCCACCCGAGCTCTTGCTGGTCTCGATGCCCGAATGCCAGGAGCTGGTTGACAGAATTCGCAAGAGCCCACAGCCGCCCATCATCATGGCATCGCTTGCCGGGCCACCTGCGACGGCGCGCGAGCGATTTCTTGGCATCGATGCCGAGATGTACGCGGTTCGGCCGCACAGCGTGGAGAACCTTGGGCCGCTTTTGCAGGCCGCCGGCGTGCTTGCCGACGCTCGCCGACGCATCCAGGCCCTGCACAGCACCGAGGATCGCTTGCGCGAGCGACTGCACCAGGCTGGGCACAGCAGCAAGGTCACCGGCTTTCAGCACTTTGAGTTCTTCAAGAAGCTGCTCGAGCTCGAGATTCGCCGAGCCAAGCGCTACGAGTACGGAATCGCCGTTTGTCTGGTGGCGCCGGATCCCATGGATCCGCCTCCTCGTCCTGACATTCAAGAGAAACTCTCCCGCAAGGTGGCGGCGGCAATCACTTCGAGTATTCGCGACATCGATATACCCGTGGACTACGCGGATCAGCGAATGTTGCTTTTTTTGCCATACACCGATGTCGCTGGCTCCAAAGAGGTGGGCGAGCGGGTGCTCAAGCTGGTGCGCTCGGCGGTGCACACCAAGGATGGCGATTCCCACATTCACATGTCGGTTTCCATTGGCATCGCCGCCACCCGCGATGGTCAAGAAGTCAGTTTTTCCAAGCTGATGAAAGACGCCGGGGCGGCCCTCAAAGCGGCGCAGCTCAAGGGCGGCAACCGCCTCATCTGTCGCGACTAGCGCTTCATGTCTGCCCCTCCGATCATTGGCTCTCGCACCCGACTGGCCGCCGTGCTCGGGTGGCCGGTCGAGCACAGCAAATCGCCTGCTCTGCACAACGCGGCCTTTGCCGCTGCCGGCGTCGACGCGGTCTACGTAGCGCTGGCCATCGCCCCTGCAGATCTGAGCGCGGCGGTCGCAGGCCTGCGAGCCATGCGCGCCCTGGGCGCCAGCGTGACGGTTCCGCACAAGCAAGCGCTCGTGTCCTTGTGTGACTCGCTCTCGCCGGCGGCCGCACAGATCGGCGCCGTCAATACGCTTGAGTTTCATGCTGACGGTCGCTTGATAGGTCACAACACAGACGCCGCCGGTTACGTGCATGCACTGCAAGAGGCCAGTGGACAGAGCATTGCTGGCAAGCGCGTGCTCTTGCTCGGTGGAGGTGGTGCGGCACGCGCGCTTGCCTACGGCGTGCAAGAGGCTGGAGCCATCAGCGTGCGCGTCGTCGCGCGATCGCCAACGACCCTTGGATGGACGCAAGCGATGCCCTGGACGGCCGAGCTGCTAGCGACCGAACTCCCCAGCTGTGATCTTCTGGTCGACTGCACTTCCATGGGCCTGAGTGCGGAAGCGGAAGCGTTGGTACCCGCGCCTGTCGATGTGCATCGGCTGCCCGCACACGCTCTGGTCTCGACGCTGGTCTATCATCGCGAGACCGCACTCTTGCAAGCGGCCCGTGCTCGTCATCTGCGTACGATCGATGGCGCCGGCATGCTCGTGCATCAGGGCGCGCTTGCTTTCGAGATATGGACCGGCAAGAGCGCACCCCTGCTCGAGATGAGGCAGGCCTTCGCCCAGGCCTTGACGACGCGGCCGGCCTGAGCATCGCGGCGGCTCGCTAGAGCGAGACGACAGAGCGAACCGCCGTGGTCAGGACGCCAATCACCGCGGCCGACCAGGCAATCAAAGAGCTGAGTATGGCCATGGCCCAGACCAGGCGCAGAACCACCCGCTGGCCCTCGCTGCTCTTGGCTGCTGCGAAGAAGAGGGCGATGGCGGCACTCAAGATAAGGCCGAGGGCTGCCCAGTGTTCTTTGACATCGAACCAGCGCGCCACCCGCGCTGCTTTGCCGATGCGTCGATCCGCTTCGTCGACGATCGCCTGCGCTTGCTCGCCGCTTGCCGGAAGGTCCTCGTCCTCGAGCAAGCTGCTCTGCCCGCGACGAAAGCGCAGGCTGTCGCGATTGTGCTTCGCGGTCAGCGCGCGCGTGCGGTACTCGGCCTCGGTCGCTCGGGTGATCGCGCTGGGATTTTCCAGGTACTCGGCTCGAACGCGAACCTTGTAGCTCGGGTACAGCAGCATGCCCACCAGCATGCTTGCGGCGTAGGCGCCCACTCCGAGCAAGGCAAAGCGCCGGCAGGAGCGATGTCGACCGCTCTGCCCGCGCATGAGCGGGCGCATCCACAGCACCAGATGGGTCGTGATACCCACGGTGGCCAGGGCGAGAACGCCGTGGATCACCAAGAGGATCGTCGTGTGGTTCTCGAGCAGCAGCATGCGCGTGCGCTGGCAGCGTAACAGGTCAAGAGCGCGGGAAGGAGCTCCGGTGGCGCAACCCACTGGCAGGGCGCGCTCCGAAAAGAGCAAGGGCCACCTCGAAAGGCGGCCCATTGCCAGGCGACGTCGTCGCTAGCTAGGAAGAGCGATTATTCCGCGCCGCGGCGCAGGAAGGTCGGAACGTCCAGCTCGCTATCGGCATCGGAATCCACGAAGACGGTGCGCAGGCTTGGATGCACGACGGGGAAATCCTTGCGGATGCCCTCGCTCTGCATGCGATCGACAGGAACCGTGATCGCGCCATGGGTAGCGCGAGCGGGACCGGAGCCCTGCGCCACGCGTGCGCTCAGGTGGCTTGGTGCCGAGTCGTAGCTAAGCTCGGCGAGAGCGCGATCGACTTCGCTGTCCTCGTGGATTGGGATTTCATCGTCCTGTACCGAGGACGATCCGACGATGATCTCTCGCGTGCTGCGCACCGAGCGGCTCTGGAATGGCGGATAGTCGCGGGTGATCTGCGTGCGACCGTTGTAGGCCTGAGGCGCGGCCGATTGCCCCTTGCCCTTGCTAGGAGCCACCTTGGCCGCTTCGGTGTCAAAGCCGGTGGCGATGACGGTGATGCGAACCTCGTCGCCGATGTTGGGATCGACAACCGAGCCGAAGATGATGTTGGCATCTTCGTGGGCGGCGTCTTCGACGAGCGAGCAGGCCTCGTTGACCTCGTGCAGACCCAGGTCAGGACCGCCGGTGATGTTGATGAGAATGCCGGTGGCGCCGTGGATGCTGACATCCTCGAGGAGCGGCGAGGAGATGGCCTGCAGAGCGGCCTCTTCGCAGCGCTTCTTGCCACTGGATGCGCCGCTGCCCATGAGCGCACGACCCTGGTTGCTCATGACGGTGCGAACGTCGGCAAAGTCGACGTTGATGAGACCGGGAATGGTCATCAGATCGCTGATACCGCGCACGGCGTTGAGCAGCACCTCGTCGGCCTTCTTGAAGGCTTCGATCATGCTGAAGTCGTGACCGACGACTTGCAGGAGCTTGTCGTTGGGGATGACGATGAGAGTGTCGACGGCAGCCTCGAGCTCGGCAATGCCGGTGACGGCTTGCTTCTGGCGTCTGCGACCCTCGAACGAGAAGGGCTTGGTAACCACGCCAACGGTGAGAGCGCCTGCTTCGCGAGCGACGCGCGCCACGACCGGAGCTGCGCCGGTGCCGGTGCCGCCGCCCATGCCAGCGGTCACGAAGACCATGTCGGCGCCCGACACGACATCTTCGATCATCTGCAGCGACTCTTCCGCACTGCGGCGACCCACTTCGGGATTGGCGCCGGCGCCCAAGCCCTTGGTGAGATGATCACCGAGCTGGATCTTGACGCCAGCCATGTTGGCCTCGAGAGCTTGCATGTCGGTGTTGGCCGAGCAAAACAAGACGCCATCCAGGCTGGATGCGATCATGGTATTGACGGCGTTGCCGCCGCCGCCGCCGCAGCCAACGACTAGGATTTTGGCGTGAGACATTTCTTCGAATTCGAGTAGGGCCATGGTTGTTCTCTTCCTCCGGGGTCCACTATTTCTATAGGCGGTTAGTGGTGGGCAACTTTTTGTCCTTCAACAAGTCACTTTTTTGGCGACAGGTGCCGCCCTGGCTGCTTAGAAAATCTCGCTAACCCAGCCGGTCATGCGGCGCCAGACACCACGCTCGCTCTTGCCTTCGCTGGGATGCACGCGCATGTCCTCGCCTTTTGCGCCGTAGAGCACCAGTCCAACGGCGGTGGAGTACTCGGGCGAGTTGACCACGTCGACCAGGCCGCCGATGCGGGTTGGGGAGGCGTGGCGGGCGGGCAGATCGAGCACCGTCTCGGCGAGCTGGGCAAAGCCCTCCAGGCGCGTACAACCGCCCGTGAGAACCACGCCAGCAGCAAGCTGGTTCATGTAGCCGCTATCGGTGAGCTCTCTGCGCACGTGCTGGAAGATTTCTTCGACGCGCGGCTGGATGATCTTTTCGACCAGAAGGCGTCGACTGACTTGCCTGGCGTCGCGACCGCCGACCGAAGGCACATCCATCATTTCGTCTTCTTCGACCATATAAGGCAGGCAGCAGCCGTACTTGCGCTTGATGCCCTCTGCGGCCTGCAGCGGCGTGCGCAAGCCGACGGCGATGTCATTGGTGACCTGGAAACCACCGAGGGGCAACACGGCGCTGTGCACGATGGCACCGTCGACGTAGAGCACGATGTCAGTGGTGCCGCCGCCGATATCGATCAGCGCGACGCCCAGTTCCTTCTCATCGTCTTCAACGACAGCCTCGGCCGAAGCCAGTGGCTCGAGGACGATGGCGGCCACTTCGAGACCGCAGCGATTGGCGCACTTGACGATGTTCTGCGCGCTGGAGACCAAGGTGGTCGTGATGTGAACCTTGGCTTCCAGACGCACCCCCGACATGCCGAGTGGATCGCGAATGCCATCCTGGTCGTCGATGATGTACTGCTGGGGCAAGACGTGCAGGATCTCGCGATCCGCCGGAATGGCCACGGCCTTGGCGGCGTCGATGACGCGCTCGATGTCGTTCTCGCGAACCTCTTTGTCCTTCACAGCCACGATGCCGTGCGAGTTGAGACCGCGAATGTGACCGCCCGCGAGACCGACGTGAATGGTGGAGATGTCGCAGCCAGCCATGTGCTCGGCTTCTTGCACCGCCTGTCGAATCGCCTGCACCGTCGCATCGATATTGACGACCACACCCTTGCGCATGCCGCGCGCACGGGCAGTGCCAATGCCGATGATGTCGATGCCGTCTTCACCAACCTCGCCAACGATGGCGGCGATCTTGCTGGTTCCGATGTCGAGGCCGACGATGATTTCATCTCGTTTTGGTCGTGTCATGAGTTCTTAATTTCCTGCAAAGGCGACCGTGACGCGGTCTGAAGGTGTGCGGTCGGCAATGCGAAAAGCGCGTGCCTGGCGGTGCTCGTCTTCGCTGAGAGCCTGGTAGGCCACGTCGAAGGCGGTGAAGCGGTCCGAGAAATCTTTGCTGCTTGGGCTGCCCAGATGAATGGATACCGCGTCCTCGAAGGTGATGAGGCTCAGGCTTCCGCGCTTGTCGAAGTGAAGTTCGCCAATGCGTGGACGCTCAGGGTTTTTCTTATACGCGGCAAGAGCATCGAGGGCGTAGGTCAGGCGATCCCGCGCCTTCTCCGGTTGCTTGGAGAACTGTTCTCGCTCGAGCCCCGTGATGATGCACAAGCCCTCGAGCTCTCCCGTCGCAGGAGTTGCGCGCTTGAAGATCTCGCCCTCGGCAGTGAGCAGGTACAGACCTTCGAGCTCGACGGCCGCAATCGACTGGCGCTCGCTGACCTGAATCTCAAGACCACGTGGCAGCTTGCGAGTGACGTGCGCTTCGGCAATCCAGGGGCTGGCCTCGAGTCGCGACTCGAGGTGATCCATGTCAGTGCGAAAGATGTTGGCGGTCTTGGGTAGCGCGAGGAGATCGATGATCTCGGCTTTGCTCAAGCTGTGCTGACCCTCGACCTCGATGCTGTGAATGGCGAAGTACGCCGAGCTCGTGACCCAGCGATAGGCGCCGTAGCTAGCGCCGAGCGCGCACACCACGCTGCCGGCGAGGGCGAGCTTGGGCAGACTGCGCTGGATCAGAGCCAGGGACTGGCGAGCGATGTGTCCCGCGCTTGGCAGCTTGCGCCAACTGGCAGTCGGCTTGGAGCGGCGGCGGTTGGTAGCGCGCGCAGTGCGGCGACGAGGCGAAACGCCCAGACCCGCGTCGCTCCGTTGGGGCCCCTGTCGAGGTCCCGGTAGCTGCCTGTCCCCTAGCACGGCTTCGAAATGCGCACAGCTTGGCGGTCGGGGCAATTTTTCTACTTAAATGTTACGGAGTTGGTTCCAGACAGACGTTCAGGTGGGACCGGGTGGGCAGGGATCCGTTCATGTCGGTGTGCTATTTTAAGTATCTGGAATTACACAGCGTCGTAAGACGCTTGCTGAGCCGGCCTCGTTCACCGGTAGGCGAGGCGCCTCAGGGCTCGCGGCCCTCAGGAACTGCAAGAATGGCTAGTTCTGGCGTCGTAGCCCGCGTTCGCGAGCTAAGCCATTGAACTTACAAGATTTCCAAAGAAGTAGTGCAAGAACGCCAAGCTATCTTGTATTATTTCCAGCACTTGATGGACCGGGGGACGCACCACGAGGAGCCCTGCGCTTGCTCATCCTGATTCTCGATGATGACAAGAGCTACGGAGCTCTGGTCGCCAGCGCCTGCAAGAAGCTCGGTCACCGGGCGCAGGTCGTCGAGGATGCCGATAGCGCCCTCAGCCTTTTGCGCGAGCAGAAGCCCGATGTCGCTCTCGTCGACCTGGACATGCCGGAGCGGCCGGGAACCGAGGTGGTCGCCTGGTTGCGCCAACAGGGATTTGCCTTGCCCGTGGCCTTCTGCACCGGCACCTGCCAGGACCCCTCGTTGATTGAGGCCGCAACCGCCTTGGCTGAGGTCTTGCCACGAGTCTGGACCCATCAGGATCTCAAATCGATTCTCGACACGCTCGACAGCAAGAAGCGTCAGCTAGCCACAGAGCAGACGGCCCCCAGCACCAACGCCGAGATGGAGAGCACAGTCAACGAGGCCGTGCCGCCCAGCTTCGCGCGAGGCACGGGGCCTGGCGAGGCACAAGCCTTTGATCAGGCGTTCACCGAGGACATGCCTTCGGCGGCTGCGCCCGATGCCAGCGAGACGATTCGAGACATGTACTTTGTCAGCGACATACCGACGATCGACGAAGAGCGCGCCAACGAGTTTAGTGCGCAGGCGACACTCGATCGACCGGGTCTTGCCGGGGAACAGCTCGATCCCAGTCTCGCTATGGCCATGGCCGAGCTTCGCCGCAACACGCCGCGTCTGCACATCGCCTGTCCCTCCTGGTCGCTCTTGCGTCAGCTCTGTGAGGACTCGGGCGAGGACTCGGGCCAAGGGCAGTACTTGCTCAGCGTGCAAACCGAACTCGACTTGCGCCGCGGCCAGGAGGTAGTGGTCGGTGTCGAGTTGCCCGACGAGATGGTCGTGTCCATGTCGGGCCGTGTTCGCGATGAGGGCGCCGTCCTCGCCGAGCAAGTTCGCGAGTTCACCGTCGAGCTCACCGAGCTAGGCCCTCAGCAGATCGAGTTCCTGCTCGCCACCTGCGACGCCAACGAGACCCAGCTTGCGCATGAGGACGCATCCATGCAGACCATGCCGCGCATCCCCTCGACCTTGGACTCGGTCGATCTCGAGTCCTCGGCCTTTGCGGCCGAAGCGCGCATTTCCTGGACCAAGCCCTCGAAGTAAGGCGAGGGAGCGGATCGCTCTTCGGGCGTGCTCAGGATGCTCTGAGGGTGCATTTGAGGGTGCATCTCAGGGCGCGATCTCGGCTTCGATGTGCTTGCGGCTCAAGAGCTGACCGGTTGCCAGATCGAGGGCGGAGGAGGCGCGCTGAAAATCGATGACTGCACGCAGCGCTTCGGTGCGCGCCTGCGCCAGCTCGTCCTCGCGCTGACTGACCTCGAAGTTGCGCGACTTGCCGCTCAAGAAGCGGCGTTGCTCAGCTTCCAGGCTGCGCTCCGCGAGGGACAAGAACTTTTCGCTGGCGGCAACCCCGCGCCGGGCGCTCTCGATGGCCCGCAACGCACTGCGAATTTCGGCGCGCATGGCCAAGAGAAATTGTTCTCTGCGCAGAGCCGTGCTCTGGGCATTG
>JAHEAK010000736.1 GCA_024642805.1 Kofleriaceae bacterium
TGTCGATGAGTTGTGCCTCGGCGCTGCCAAGGCGGAGAGTGAGACTCGCGAGGACCACCAGCACGCCTAGCCAGATTGCTCGCAGCCCGATTGCTCTCCTCCAGATTGCTCTCCTCCAGATTGCTGCAGTGCCGCGCGCGTGCTTGATCGACATGGCGCGCTTGAGAGCAAGTTAGCGGCCACGCGGGTCAGACCAAGTGAGGTCTCGTAACTATCTGCAAGTACTGGAAAATTGCTGCCGGCGCAGCGCCATCGCACCGACATTCGCAACTCACATGCTGCACATTCAGGTTTGCGATATGAGCTTCACTCCCAGCCTCTCTCGCGCGCCCAATCTGCCCTCGCTGGTGCCAGGCGCCCAGCTTGCGCTGGCAGACGCCTGGCTCGCCCTCGCCGCTACTTGCAGGCGCCGAGGTCGCACTGGCACGCCGACGCTTCGCCATCGATCGCGCAGGGGTTGTTGACCTTGCCCTCCGAGAGGAAGCCAAAGACTTCGCGCTCGACGGCTTTCCACTCGTGAACATCTTGGTGCGTGCTGTTGTAGTCGAGGTCTTCCAGCGCGTTGCTGTCGGGAGGCCAAGGCAGAACCGCCTCGTCGTAGACGGTGTAACCGTTGTCGGTGGGGCCGTCGGCTTCTTCCATGCCGAAGGGCAGATTGACGGTTGGACTGGTGACCGGCAGCTTCATCGAGCGGGCCAGTGTGTCACTGGCGATGTTGCTCACTAGCGCATCACCCATGGCCATGTACAAGAACATCTGCTTGGCAGGCGTCTGTGGTAGCGGGTTGGCGATCACGCGCGTCGAGGTGGTGATGGGGTCGACCTTCTCGAAGAGCATGCCCATGAAGGCCACCAGGAGCTCGTAGTCCCACGGCTCTGGATAGGCGCCCACCATGGCGATGCGCAGGGGCGGCCAGAACACCGAGCGCTCGAAGAGCAGGCTCCAAGGCCCACCGGGCACACCGATGGCGCCGCGCGTGATGTCAGGATCGTAGGCCATGTACACCGAACCCAGGATGCCGCCCAGGGACGCGCCAAAGTAGCTGATGCGTGTGGGATCGATGATGGGATTGCCATCGATCTTGAAGATGTCTGACTCCAGGAGCGGACCGTGCAGGAGTTTTTGCAAGCTCACGAAGTTGATGATCGCTTGCGACATCTTCTCCGAAATGGCGCGACCTCGATTGAGATCATTCATGGCGAAGGCGACGCTGGCGAACTGCCGGTTGGTGAGACCGATCCAATCGGTGCCGATGACCATGGTGCACTGGCTTTGCGACAGGCCCTGCAGGAGGCCGCTATCGAGCGAATCGATGGCGTTGCCAAACATGCCATGTCCGAAGATAACCACCGGAAGCGGCAGTTGCGCGGTCTCGGCACACTTGGGAATCACGGCGGCCAGGTTTGCTTTGCCCATGCCGTTGAGCGTTGGAACCCCGGCCTCGTCGCGCACCACGATGGAAGCGTCGGCTTCCCCATCGCTCAGGAAGGTAGGCACGTCGAAGCTGCCTTCGAGGAACTTGAGAACCTCGACCGGATTGCTGTTGTTCTGCTCGGTGAGTTCGAAACTCAGGTTGGCCGCGTTTTCACCCATGGCTGCCAGAGCGGCCGTGCGCATCTGCATGAGGTCACCGGTGAGGGACTCATCGGAGGCGGTCACGAAGTCCCAGGCCAAGATGAGCTCGTCCTTGCTCATGCCAGCGCCGTCGAGGCTCGCGAAGATGTCCTCGTAGTTGTTCATGCGAGCGCCCAGCGTGCCCTTGAGCTGCTTGCCATCGAGAATCTTTTGAAAGCCCTCGTGGGCAGGCAAGCTGCTGCCGCTTGCCGATTTGACGCGATTGCTGATGCCGACCGCGTAGCGCGTCGCGGAATCCATGCGCACCATGGGCCTGATCAGGAGTGCCCGGTCTTCCGGTTTGAGCGCGTTCATGTCGGGCTCGGCAAAGATCGGCAAGCGCTCGCCGGTCGTCATGTTGACGACGATGACACTGGCGTCCGCAGCAAGGGAAGCCGCGATGTCGGAGTGCGGGGGAAGTCCTTCGGCGGATACGCCCTCGGCAAAGTCAGCGATGATGGTGCCCGCGATAGGAAAGCCATCGAAGGCGTTGAAGCCGGAAGGATCAACAGGGATGCCGTCGGCGTTGATGGGCATCGCTTCGGGAGGAATGTCCACGCGGTAGCCGCTCGTCGTGCTGCTGTCTTCGACCAGGTAGGCACTGGAGGGCCAGGGCAACATGCACGCTGCGCCGCCCAGTGGGTTGCACTCGGCACGTGCGCTGCTCTTGACGTCATCGCCACACGCTCCGACAAGCGCGCCGGCCAAGCTCAGTGTGAGGACGAGAGCCGGGGTCGCAACCTGGGTACCAGCCTGATAGAGAGAACGAAGAGGTGAAATAGGCGTGAATTTGACCACGAGGATCGATATCACGTTCGAGGAGGGGGTACTGGCAAAAGCGCCAGTAAACCAATTGGCTGGCCGCCAAATGCTCGCGACAACACAGCGAGCGCATTGCGAGCGGCCGTCTGGCTTCGTCCTGGCTTCGTCCTGGCTTCGTCCTGGCTTAGTCCTGGCGATGCATGGTCAGGCACGGGCCATCCATGATCTCTGCTTTTTGAAACACGCCTTCGGTCTGCACGACTTGCAGACAGCGACGAGCGGGCATGAGGTCCTCGCCTTCCGCTGGCGTTCCTGCAGAAATCATCCAGTACATCTCCGTCGCCGGCGAGATGTAGGGACGCCAACCCACGCACACATCCTGAAAGAGAAAGCCCTTGCCAGTCGCCAATGAGCTGGCTGGAATGCTCATGGCCAAGAGCAAGTCGAGAACTTCGTGGTCGTTGCCACACGAGATACCCAGGTCGCCTGTGAAGTTCGGCAGCCCTTTGTTCTTCGCCAGTGCCAAGGTTGCATCACCGAGCCTTTGAAGA
>JAHEAK010000737.1 GCA_024642805.1 Kofleriaceae bacterium
TGCTGCCATCGTCGCCAAGGGTGAACTCGTCCTTGAGCCCTTTGCCGAAATCATGTCGATCGAGCAGCTAGGCGCTGAAGACCCTGAGCGCATGCAAGCCCAGGGCAAGTGCGTCATCGCGACGCACCCGCAGTGAGTACGTCGCTGGCCGCCAGGCGAGCGCCCAGCTCAAGGCGAGGACTAGCCGCCAGGCGAGCGCCTAGCTCAAAGCGATGACTAGCGCCAGCCGAGCAGTTAGCTCAAGGCGATGACTAGTACGACGGCGATGATGGCCACGGCTGCGCCAATTCCGATGAGGATCTTGATGCGACCGCCGGTCATCTCCGAGACCAAGTCGTACTCAGAAACGCCTTGCTGAGAACTTTGCTGATCCGTGACTGCCTCCATCATCATGGTGGCACCGGTGCGCAAACTCAAGCGTTCCTGGTCCTGTTGGGTGATGGAGCCGTCATCGTTGTAACGAACATCCATCTCCATCAAGTCGGCCTTGTCGGAGACCCGGTCCTCGGGTTTGGCAGCCGCTGCAGCCGCTGCCGCTGCCTCATCCAACTCGCCCTTCTTGAACCACATGGTCTCGCGAAACTTGCCCTTGTCAGAGGGCTTGGCGGGCGCTGGCTTGGCTGCGCCTTTCTTCTTGCCACTGGGCGCTGCGCTAACCGTCGCCGCGCCCACGGATGGCGCCCCCGCTGGCGCTACGTGGCTCGGCTGTGGTGCCGCTGGCACGGGCGCAGCAGGAGCCTGGGAGGCATCGAAGGCATTGGAGACCGCTGTCGGCGCAAAGCCAACGTCGGAGAGGGGCGTGGCCAGCGGAGTGGAATTGTTCTGAGCCTGTGCCGCTTGTGCATCGCTCATAGAGGGCGGCGCGTGATCCACGAGGGTCGTGGCCACGTTGCCCGAATCAGCTGGTGGCGGAGGCGTGCCGATAGGCGGCGAGGCATTCTTGGCGGCCAGCATGGCGCTCAGGTCCACAGGGGAAATCCCCATGAGCGTCTTGTTGGCGTCTGCTGCGCTCTTGGCAGGCGCTTGTGCCTGCGCTTGGCTGCCATCGGCAGCCGCGAGGTCGCCGAGGAATTGTCGCAAGGTCATGAATCGCTTGCTCGAGGTCTTCTCCAGTGACTTCAGGAGCACGGCGCTCAGCTCAGCCGATACGCCTTGCGCAGGGCCAAGGGCCGGAACCTCGGTGTTGGTGTGAGCGGCGTAGACATCGGCGGCAGCACCCTCAAATGGCGGCTTGCCGGTAAGCAGCACATACCCAATCGCGCCCAGGCTATAAATGTTGCAGCGCTGATCGACGGGACGACCGTCGATCTGCTCGGGAGCTACGAACTCGGGAACTCCCTGCACTTGCTCACGCCCGGCCGGCCCTGGTGTGGGCACGCCGAAGTTGATGAGCTTGATCTGGTGATCCGCTGAAATGAGAACGTTCTTTGGCGCTAGATCTCGGTGCGTGACGCCCAGCTTGGCAGCAGCTTCCAGGGCACCACCAATCTGAGCGAGGATGGCAATCGCAGCTTGCTGAGGGAGCGGACCACGCTCGGCAACAAATTGCGAGAGGGGCACACCGTCGACTCGCTCGCTTGCGATCCACAGGTCCTCTTCGCGGCGACCGTGTCCGAGAACACGGGCAACTCCAGGGTGCTCGAGGCGCTCGAGCTGCTTGAGCTCTCTCTCGGTGCGCTGTTTGAGCAAGCTGCTTGGAAAGACCGCCGCATTGACCAGCTTGACCATCGCCGTGCTGCCCTGCCTGTCGCCCGCGGAGTAGACGGGTCCGGTCTGGTGCCCGCCAATGATCTCACCGAGCGCGAAGCGACCGTCGAGCAGCTCGTGGCCCCCGGTGTCGACCCGGGGCACATCGACGGGCGTGCCGTCGCTGGAGCCCTCGATGGGAACCAGATGCCCTGCGTCTACGGGGCAGAAGTTCGCGTCGTCGGAAAAGTCGTTATTGCACTTGGGACAACGCTTCATGGGCTGCTCAATACTTCCAGTGGCTCAGGGACCACGTGATTTGTGAGAGAAATCGCCGAGGCGAATTCGTGGGCAGTGGGGATCGTAGGCAAGGCCTCAAAGGCACGCAACCTTTCGGCACCGCTTATCCACCGACGGTGAGTCCGACTCACTATTGACATGCTGAAGGCCGTTTCGCAAGATGGCCGGGCATGCGGTTCCTGACAGTCGTCTTTGTCTCCCACACCGAGTTCATGGCGCACTTCTCTGACCGCTATCCCAACGGGGCACTTTTCTGTCCGACCAAAGCGGAGGCGCAACTCCGAGACAACGTCATTGTCGACGTGTCCATGCCGACATTGCCGCAACCAGCTCGCCTTTGCGGTCAGGTTATTTCCCACAGCTCAGGACGTGGTCTCTGGGTGCATTTCGATCGCAAGAGCAAAAAGACGATCGATTACCTGAAAGGCCTGCGCGGCGAGGTGTCGGCGGATGTGCTCGGAAGGGCGCATTCCCGCTATCCAACCTCCCTGCACGTCTCCTGTCGCATCGACGAAGAGGCCGAAAGTGACATCCTGCAGGGACGCATCGTCGACCTGAGCCGCGGAGGAGCTTTCGTCAGTGGCGAAGAGGTACCCATGGTTGGTACTCGCGTTCAGTTGGACATCGGTCCCCTCGAGGCTCTCTCCAATGGCCACGCTTCGCGGGCCCATGCCTCCTCGGTCTTCCGCGTCGAAGGCCGCGTCGCCTGGGTCGGCGAAGTCGACGAACAGAGAGGCTTTGGTGTGCGCTTCGATCAGCGCGGTCCGCGTGGAGTGGCCCCGCTGCGAACGATGCTGCGCCGCGCCTCCGAGAGCGGCCAGTTCCGCCTCAGCTAGCATCCGCCCAGGGATCGCTCGCCCAGGGATCGCTCACCCAGGATCGCTCACCAGGATCGCTCACCCAGGATCGCTCGCTATCGGCAGAGGAGTGGGTTCG
>JAHEAK010000738.1 GCA_024642805.1 Kofleriaceae bacterium
TCATGGGGCGTGTGTGGATCGGCTTGCTTCCCAATGAGCACTCCAACTTGATCGGACTGTCGAAGTACTCACGTCTGGCCGAGTGGATCATGAGCAGGCCACAGATTCAGGAGGAGGCCATCAGTCAGATTGCCGACCTCTTGATGAAGAAGGTCACGCCAGACGGTCTGGCCGTGGTCATGGAGGCCGACCACTTCTGCATGCACTGGCGCGGGGTCAAAGACTCCGCCACGAAAATGATCAACAGTGTGATGCGTGGCTCGTTTCTGAAGAACGCCGCACTTCGCCGTGAGTTTCTCGCTCTTATCAACCTGAAGGACTGAGGTCGCCATGATTGTTCGCTGTGTCTATGCAAGCCGAGCCGCTGAGCCCATGCAAGCGTCGCTCGTCGATGCCATCCTCGACGAGTCCCGCCGTCACAATGCCGCCAAGGGCATCACGGGCATTCTCTGTTACAGCGGAGACACCTTCATTCAGGTGCTCGAGGGTGGACGCGACGAGGTTTGCGAGCTCTTCAATACTATCGTTCGCGATGAGCGTCACACGCAGGTGCGCCTACTTGTGTACGAGGAGATTAGCGAGCGCAAGTTCAGCCAGTGGACGATGGGCCAGGTAAATCTGTCGAGCGTCAATCCAGGACTCTTGCTCAAGTACCACGAGCGCGCCGTGCTCAATCCCTTCTCATGCTCCGGGCAGGCGACGATGGCCCTTTTGGACGAGCTGGTGGCAACCGCATCGATCGTCACACGCGGCAGCTGAGCCGAGCAGCTCGATACGATAGTCGTCAAACTCGAAGAGCTGGGGTATGGTTAGAGACTTGATGCTACTGCTCCGACGCACTGGCTCGTGCATCCTCGGGGTGTGCGTGGCCGCATGCCTGCCAGGTTGCTCGTTGCTTTTCGAGCGAGACCCCGCAGGCAGTGGTGCTGACGCGGCCACTGGGGAGGGAGCGGATGCCAGCGGGGAGACGCCGTTCTGCTTCGGCCAAATGGCAGATTTCGAGAATGCCGACGTCGGCCCCTTGGCCATCTATGAGGGACTTGAGTTTCGAGGCAGCTGGGATGTGTATGCGGCGGGCGCCTTCTCGAATCCTTCGCGGGCGGTCGCCTTCAGCACGGAACGCGCTTCCGGTCGCATCGATTTTACGAACGCGCCCAGGCAATTGCTGAGCGCTCGCGTGTATTGGAGTGAGGTGCCGATCAACGTGACCTTGACCAATATGATCGATTCGATAACCGTCAGCCTCGACGCTTCCCATCCAAGCGAGCTCGTTCAGCTCGGCTGGGGCCCTTCGACCTCCATCTTCGTCGAGAGTGATCAGAACTGGCTCTTCTTCCTCGATGACCTGTGTCACGAGCCCGTGCTCAGCGTCGCCGGCCCTTAGAAGGAGTCGCTGAGCGCCAGGAAGTGAGCCTGCAAGTGTTCCAAGAACACGCGCAGGGTCGGGGACACGTAGAGGGTGCTGGGGTAGAGGGCGCTTATCGGGGTTGGCGGCGATGACCAACTGCAGAGGAGCTGGCGCAGCCGCCCGCTACGCACATCCTCGGCGATTGCGTCGCTCGGAATCAGCGCTGCGCCAAGGCCTGCCAAGGCGGCGTCGCGGACCATGCCGAAGTCGTTGACCGTCAATCGCGCGCGCGGTTTGACCCGCAGCGAGCCACTCTGGCTCTCGAGGCGCCAGCCTTCTCGAGACGCGCCCGCTCCAAAGAGAATGCCGGGCAGATCCTGCAAGTCGGAGGGGCTCTGGGGCTCGCCGTGCTTGCTCAAGAAGTCGGGGCTGGCAACCACGTGGCTGCGCAAGGCACCAAGGCGCCTGGCAATGAGAGTGGAGTCAGCGAGCGGGCCCGCGCGTATCGACAGGTCGAAACCTTCTTCCACGAGATCCACGACCCGGTCAGTGCAGAGCATCTCGATTTGCACATCGGGATAGTCGCGAAGGAAGCCCGCGACCACGCTGCGCAGATAGTCGAAGTGAAGTGGCAGGGTGATTCGAAAGTGCCCGCGCGGTGTCGCTTGCATCTTGGTCACCGCTTGCTCGGCTTGATGCAGCTCATCGACGATGCGGCGCGCATGTTGGTGGTAGGCGCGCCCGACGTCGGTAAGGCTCAACTTGCGAGTCGTGCGCTGCACCAAGCGCGCGCCCAGCTGCTCCTCCAACTGACTCACTTTGCGGCTCACCGTCGAGCGCGGCATGTCGAGCTGACGGGCGGCCGCGGTGAAAGAGCCGGCGTCGGCCACCGCCGCAAAGACCAGGACTTCGCTCAAATCCGCCATTCCCACATTGTGCCAAATATGGAACAGTGTTTCCAAATATGATGGTCTAGTGCCAAAGGAGAAACAGTCTATATTGAAATTACACACCCAACTTCAGAGGAAAATCTCATGACTACAACAACTTGGAATATCGATCCGTCCCACTCCAGCATTGCCTTCAGCGTGAGGCACATGATGTTCGCCAAAGTGCGCGGGCAGTTCACGCGCTGGCAGGGAAGCGTGTCCATGGACCCTGCGGATCTGCGCAGCGCCCATGTGGAGGTTCGAATCGAGGCCGCCAGCATCGACACAGCCACCGACAAGCGCGACGAACATCTCCGCTCGGCCGACTTTCTCGATGTCGAAAACTTTCCCGAACTGCACTTCGTGAGCACCAAGGTCGAAGCCTCCGGGGACGAGTACCTGGTGCACGGCGAGCTGAGCATTCGCGGAACGACTCGCCCGGTGGTGCTCAAGACACAGTTCCTGGGACTGGGCACGGATCCCTGGGGAGGCAGCAGGGCGGGTTTCGCGGCCAGCGCGACGATTCTTCGCTCTGATTTTGGACTCACCTGGAATCAAGCCCTGGAAGCCGGCGGCTTGCTGGTCGGTGACAGCCTGGAATTGAACTTCGATGTCGAAGCTGTGCAAGCGGCGGCCACCGAGGCG
>JAHEAK010000739.1 GCA_024642805.1 Kofleriaceae bacterium
GGCTCAAGCTGAAGATGATGAGCACGGGCATCAGCATCTCCGGCAAAGCCGTGATGATGGCGCGACCGAGCTCCTTGCCGTCGAACTTGTGACGCGGCACCTTGCGCTTGACGGCGATCAGAATGGCGAAGGTCGACATGATGGCGAGAAGCACCAGACCCGGCACGATGCCAGCGAAAATGAAGCGGTCGGTGGAGAACTCGATGAGCTTGAGATCCTTGCCGCCGGAGTCGCCCTGGGTTTGCGCGGCGAGTCCGTAGACGGTTCCGTAGACAAAGAGCGGCAGAGCGGGAGGAAAGAGCAGACCCACCGAGCCTGTGCCTGCGACCAGGCCCAAGGAGAAGCGCTCGGGATATTTTTCCTTGAGGAGGGAAGGCATGACCAGGCCACCCAGCGCCACGATGGTGACGCCCGAAGCACCGGTAAAGGTCGTGAAGAGAGCGCACGCGAAGATCGTGACCACTGCCAGTCCACCTGGCATCCAGCCAAGGCCTGCGCGCGCGGCACGTACCAGGCGGTCGGCAGTCTTTGCTTCGGCCATGACAAAGCCCATGAAAATGAAGAGGGGAATTGTCGATAGAATCTGGGCGGGGGCGCCGGCACCGATGTTGAGAAGGTCGACGAGCTGATTTTGGAAATCAGTCATGAAGCCGTCGCGGGCCGTGTGCGATGCGCCGTACGCGCCCGCCATCAGCATGACCGCGAAGATCGGCGCGCCGAGCGAGAAGAGGAGGATGAGTGCGATGACGATGAGGATGGTCATGACTAGTGAGCCTGTGGCCCCTCCTCTTCAGGGGGAATCTGCCCGTTTGCCAGGTAGATGGCGTCGGTCAGCGAGTGGAGAACGTAGTGCAGGCCGATGAGCAGCCCTCCCAATGGCAGAGCCAGGAACGCGGTCGAAGGCTTGATGACCTCGTACTCTTCACCGGCAACCGCCTCTCGAACACCCATGCCGCCTCGGTAGAGCAGATAGCAGGCGACGACGACGAAGGTGGAGGTGGCGATGCGCAGAACGATGCGACCCCGTGGCGGCAGCTTGCGCGCGACGAAGTCCATCGAGATCATGCGACCTTTTTGCGATGCCAGGGCAGCGCCGCCCATCGCGCAGAAGAAGACCAGATAGCGCAGGGCTTCGAAGGGCCAGGTGTCGTTGACGTGAAAGAGTCGGCTGGCGAGGAATTGGTAGCTGCCGACGCCGATGAGCGAGAAGAGCACAATGGCGAGAAAGCCGTGCTCGGCGAGTCCGATCGCGTTGTCGAGCCGCTCGATCTTCGTGACAAGCGCAGGAGTCTCTGCAGACTTCGTTTGCTTGGCAGTGGCCGTGCTATCGACGGCTTCGGCCTTGGTTTCGGCATCTGAGGTCGGCGCCGCGGCCCCCGACTCCTTCTTGCCCGGCTTCTTGGATTGCTTCTTCGCCACGGGCACATCCTAACAGCAGAGGGCTAAAGTCGAGGCGCGCCACGGCCTGATCTTTACCGGCTGCAGACGGCAGGGCCCGAAACGAGCAAGCGGGCTCGATCCCGTGATCGAACCCGCCGGCTTCGCCCTTGTGGTGCGAGCTACTTGTGCTTGGCTCGGTACTCGTCGCGGTACTTGAGAACGCGGTCGAGGTCCTTCTGGCTGTAGAGAACGCCGGTCATCTCTTTCCAGACTTCCTGCGCCACTTTGCCGAACTCTTCGCGGCTGGCGGCAGGGGTCGGCACGATCTTGACACCGGCGCGAACAATCGCCTTTTGGGCGCGCTTGTTGTCGAGGCGAACGGTGCTGCGCAGCTTGTTGGAGTGTGCGCGCAACGACTTTTTGACTAGATCGAGGTCGGTGGCACTCATCGTGTCCCAGACCTCTTTCTTGATGACCGTCGAGGACACGCCGTAGTTGGTGGTCATCTCGGTGGCGTACTTGACCTTGGTGTACCACTGCAGGGCGACGGTCGCGAGCGGCGAGCCGTAGCAGGCGTTGATGCGGCCAGTGTTGAGAGCGGGAAGAACGTCGGGGACGCCCATCGGCACGCCATTGACGCCGAGTTTTTTGAACATCGACTTCACCAGCGCATCTTCGCCCCAGAGCCAGACCTTTGCCTTGGCAAGGTCGGCCTTGGAGCTAATCTCAGAATTTGAGTAGAAGTGGATGTCGCCGACATCACCTGGATCGAGCAGGATGAAGCCCTCCTTGGCGAAGCGCTTGACGAAGGTGCCCCACATCTTGGCGCGCACGTAGTCCATCTCTTCGACCGAGTCGAAGATCAGAGGCAGCTCGAGGACGCGGATGGAAGGAACGATTTGCGAAAGGCCAACCGAGGTGAAGGCGCCGCCATCGAGGCCGCCCATCTTCATCTTGCGGATGACGTCTTTCTCATCGCCTTGCGAGCCACCGGTGTAGTACTTGAGCTTGACGCGACCGGTGGTCTTCTCATCGATGTCGGCGGCGCCCTTCGAGAGGATCTTCATCCACGACGATCCATCGGGTGCCAGGGTGGCAATGCGCCACTCGCCTGCGTCTGCCTTGCCAGAGGCGCCAGCCAGCACCATGAGGCCAGCGACAAGCCCGAGGAGTCCGCGAAGCATGGAGCTGCGCAGGCCCGGGGCACGTGTAAGCGAGGGGGCTCGGCCCAGTAAGTGCGTAGCCCGTGTGTGCATCGGAAGTGTGTCCATCAGAAGAGGTCTTTCTCTTGTTTGAGGTAGCGTTTGGCTCGTCGGTGAGCAATCTCGTTGGCTAGGCGCTGCTGAGGCCAGATCGCCGGATCCGTTTGTAAGACCTCGATCAAGATCGAGTGGAAGAGCGCTCGGTCCTGCACGGCCACGGCATATCGTCGGGCTTTAAGGACTTTGGCGAGCAGGAATTTATTCTCTGTAATCTCGATGGCCTTATCGAATTCGGCCTTGCCAGCGTCGGGATCCCCGCCAAGTGCCTTAGATAGCGCG
>JAHEAK010000740.1 GCA_024642805.1 Kofleriaceae bacterium
CTCGAGTGGTTAGCAGTGCTTCGAGCTCGGATCGCGAGGATTGGGCAATGGCGTAGTGCGCCAGCCGTTGTGGCCACAGCTCGCCGTCGCGATGGCGAAGGTACTCGGTGACGAAGTGATCGGCTTGCATGCCATTGCGCTTGGCCTCAGCCAGAAGCCAGATGCTCATGTAAATCTTGTAGTACTCGCCAACCTCGTCGTTGCCCATCGCGTCCAGGTAGATGTCGTAGGCGTCTTCGCTATCGCCGCGTACGAGCAGGAAACAAACCAGATCCGGGTGATTGGCGTGATCACCCGTCGACTTTTCGAGGGCTCGGAAAAAGTACTTGAGTGCCTCGTCGCGATTGCCGAGCTGAAAGTGCGACTTGCCTATCTCGATGAAGGCCTCGGCAAGGCCTGCCGATCCGAGTTCGTGATCCGCTAGCAACTGACGCCAACTTGCCAGAGCCTCTCGAAAGAGGGCGCTCGCCTCTGTGTCGAGACCGGCGCCGGCGGCTGCTTCGGCAGCCAGGCGCTGAATTTTGATGCGATCGAACGTGTCGTCGAGATCCTGCACGGGCAAGGCCAGGGCTTGCGCATAGTGGGAGCTCGCGGCTGCGAAGTGACCCTGACGAAGCTCGATCGTGCCCAGGTTTTCCAGTGCGCGCAGGTTTGGGCGCAGCTTGAGCGAGCGCTGCAGGTAGCGACGCGCTGCTCCCAGATCGCCGAGACTGACCAGACCGCGGCCCATGACACCGTAGGCGCTGGCCAGATCGGGAATGAGCGGCTTGCCCAGACGTTGCGAGGCGGCCGCGTGAAACTCTTCAAAGACTCGCAGCTGCTTCAAGGCGGCATTGGGACGATCGCTGTAGGCAAGCTGACTGACCTGAGCTTCGTACATGCTTGCCAGGGTCGCACTTGCGTCTTGTTGGCTGGGATCGATTCGCAGGCCGCTCTCGAGGTAGCGAATGGCGAGCGAGATGTTGCCGAGCTGGGCGGCTGTGTCGCCGGCCGCTATGTAACCAAGGGCTTCCCGAGGGTCGCGACGGATGGCTTCCTGACACAAGCTGAGCGCGGTTTGCTGAGAGCTCTCTCCGTCGCGGAAGAGGCTGGCGAGAAGGATCCAGGCTGGAGCTTGTTGGCTGGCAAGAGCCGCCGAGAGATAGGAGCGCAGCGTCGCGTCGTCACCGATGCCCGTCACCTCTGCGATGGCTGCGGGCGCTTCGTTGATGCGCCCACCCTGGATCAAGATCTGGACGATGTTGCGCGTGGTATTGAGAACGCCCGCCCCGTGCACACGAAGCAGATCCATATCCGCTCCCTTGCGCCGGAAGGAACTGCTGATCGCCGCCTGGCGATCGCGATACAGGGACACCAGGCGATCCACCGCCCACCGCGAGGGCACGATCGCAACGACGGTCTCGAGGATCTCGATGGGTCGTGCTCGCATGCCGCCGCTGCCGAAGCTCGAGACCGAGAGCTCGTCCCCGTAGGCGAAGATTTCCTCGACTCGATCCAGATAGGCGCTGGCGTGGGGGCGATCGATGAGGGCCAGGGCGACCAGCGCAGTGCTGGCCTCAATGTCGCCGCCCGACTTGGCAAACCGCTTGCTCAGCGCCTCGGCCTGGGCGCGAAAGGGCGAGAGGTCGGCCGTGGCAAGCTCTTCCGGGCTCCACAGTGTTAGGAGCTCGCCAAAGAGATCGAAGGCGGCATCGGCTTGTTGTTCGCTCAAGGCGAGATCGAGCCGGCGCACATACTCCTTGGCCAGCGCCATTCGCAACTGAGAGCGCTTGTCGCTGGGCTCCAGCAGGCTGCTAAAGAACTCGCGCTGCGCGTCGAGATCATCATCGAGGGCGAGCTGGTAGGGAGCGTCGACTCCTGGTACCGAGAGTGGCAGTCTGGCGCCTTGCCCCGGTCCGCAGGCAAGAAAGAGAAAGGCGCCTGCGATGACTATCAAGACGCGCTGCACCCGCAAAGAGTAGCGACAATGGGCAGGGCGCGCATCGGATTTGCGCTAGGATCTGCCCGTAGTGCCCTTGCCGCGCATGTTCCGAAGCCGTCCTGCCCTTCCACTCATGCCTCATCTGGGCCAGCCCTGGACTCTCGAACGCGCGCGTCCCATCGTGCTCGCTCATCGCGGGGATAGCGCGCACTTCCCCGAGAACACCATGCAGGCCTTTGCCGGGGCCATGGAGGCTGGTGCCGATGGCGTCGAGCTCGATGTGAGGGTGTGCGCCTCTGGTGAGCTGGTCGTCTTCCACGATGAGACTCTTGCTCGACTGTGTGGAGATCAACGAGCCGTCGCCGACCTGGCGTTTTCAGAACTCGCCGGCACTCGCGTGGCTGGCCAAGAGATTCCGCGCCTCATCGAAGTGCTCGAGGCCTTTCCCAATGCCCTGGTCAATGTGGAGATCAAGAAGCATCCGCTGGCAAAGGCCATGGCCGTGGTCCAGGCGAGCTTGCAGGACATTCGCGACGCCAGGGCCATCGAACGTGTGCTGGTCTCGTCTTTCGATCCGAGGCTCCTCGGGCTCCTGCGCATCCTCGAGCCAGAGGTGCCGCGCGCGCTCTTGAGCAAGCTCGATCAGGGGAGAGTTCATCGGGAGGCCTGGCTGGCCGGTCCTTTGGGCGTCGTCGCGGTTCATCCCGAAGAGGTCTTGGTCGACCGCGAGAGCGTGGCGCGTTGGCATGCCCAAAGTCGACGGGTGAACGTGTGGACCGTGGACGATCCTCAGCGCATTGCCGAGCTGGCTGCACTCGGAGTCGATGCCATTATCTGCAACGACCCAGGTGCCGCCTTGGCTGTGTTGGCGACTGGCTCCTAACGGCGCCTGCTAGAAACCGGAGGTGCAGCTCGGCGCGCCACCGCCGCTCGAGGGCTCACCGGGAGCCGACTCGCCACGGGCCCAGACCTCGATCTCGGTAATCTTGT